>NZ_JBWKPU010000019.1:90154-114265 GCF_059418405.1 Pseudomonas sp. GW821-FHT09A09 | reverse complement strand
AGCCCTTTTGGTTACTTTTGGCTGGGCCGGCATTCCGGGCTCTTTTCCAAAAGTGACCCGCTGTAAGAGCGGAACCATAAGTGGCCGTTACCCAGATAACGGATATTCCCCCCCAAGCACACCCACATGACCTCGGTATTTCACACCTGTGAAAGCTTGTGAGATCTTGCCAACAATCCCGCTTTCCCCCCCCGCCACCCCCTAGTATCAAGTCCTCGTGCGCCCCCACTCACATGGACTGAACAATGATCAACCGACCCGAAAAAGCCGCCTCGCCGCGCATCCCCGAAACCAAGGCACCGGAACGTGTGTTCGACGCCCTGCTCAACAAGGCCAAGACCTTGGCAGCCGCCGGGTCGGGCGACAAAAACTTCAAGCCCAAAGTGCTGGCCGCCCACTCCGGCGAGGCCCTGAAAAAGCCCAGCGAGATCAAGCCCGACGACTACAAGGAAGTCACCGCCCTCCCCGCCAAGCTCGACATCGACACACTCAAAGTCGTGTCCGAAGACAAGGACGCCGGCGTCATCTACTTCGAGCAAGACGGCAGCAAGTTCAAGATCACCCGCGAAGGCGCCGAGAAGGTCCAGGAAGGCTTTGACACCCTCAAGGGCCTGCACTTCGGCCACGCGGTCGCGCCGGTCAATCAGGGCGGGCCGGATGAAGGCACGCCGCTCTATGATCTGCTGCACACCCTCGCCGAAACCCAGGGCACTCCGGCCGGCAAGGAGATTCGTGAAGCCTTGGGCAACCCCGACCAGCAACTGCTGCGCGAAGACGACCCCACCGTGCGCCTGGCCAATGTGAAATCTGTGGGTGAAGCCAAGGACGGGGTGGTCAAGGTCGAGATGGAAAGCGGCCAGACCCTGGTGATTTCCGAAGCGCTCACGCCCCAGGCCTTCGCCAGTTTCAACAGCGCCGGCGTGACCAAGGCGGCCCTCGCCGAGGGCAAGGCCAAAGGGTATGAAGAGGTCACCAGCCTGCCCGGCGACCTGGATTTCAGCCAGCTCAAGGTGGTCTCCGAAGACCCCAAATCCGGCGTGATCCTCTTCGAGCACCAGGGCAAGAAGTACATGATCAGCCAGTCCGAGGCCGCCTTGCCGCAGCCCGGCGCGGACCTGAGCAACCCCAACCCCAACGCCGGCAGCAGTTTCTACAACTTCCTCCACGCGGTGCACAAAAGCGAAGGCACCCAGGCCTTCGACTACATCAAGAACGCCCAGTCCCTGCCCGGCCAGGAGCTGCTGCGCAAGGACGAGGCCAGCCTCAAGCTGGGCGATATCAGCAAGGTCGATGCGCCCATAGACGGCATCCTGGTGGTCAACGACACCGACGGCAAACTGCTGGTGGTGTCCAAGGACATCACCCCCGAAGCCTTCGCCGCCTACAGCACCAAGGGCCAAACCCTGGCCGGCATCGAAAAGGCCAAGGGCGACGGCTACAGCCTGGCCGGGCCGGATGCGTACTTGTCGTCCACCGAAGACATCATGAGCGTCGGCGGCGTGGGCGATTACGGCCCTGGTTTGATCGCCTTTACCCAGCACAAGCCGGGCGGCGCTGAAGAGAAGATCGTGGTCAGCGAAGACAGCAACCCGCAGATGTTCGAGCAGATCTCCGGCTACCGCACCGACATCGCCCAGCAGACCACCGACGTCGACAAACTGCGCGCCGACAACGGCCTGCCGCCGCTCAAGGACGTGTCGGTGGACAACCTCGCCACCACCGAAAAAGATGAGAGCGGCAACCCGCTGTCGGTGCAGGACCTGTCGATGAAAACCCTGGTGGACAGCTACCGCGCCGGGGTCAAGGACGGCAGCATCGGCAAGGACGACCCGCGCGCCAAATTCCTGCGTGCGGTGGAAGCCAAGAGCATGGCCGACAACGGCATGTCGATCATTCCCGAGCACGGCTTCGGCAACCAGGGCATCGCCACCACGCCCATCGATGTGACCTCGCGGGATGTGCGCGACAACATCTTCGACACCAAATCTATCGACAAGACCATCAGCGAGCTGCTCGGCGACTCGACCATCCAGGCCGACATCAAGAGCAACCACGACGCGGCGCTGGGCAAGGTCGACGGCGGCCAGGCCAAGGTCGATGAAGTGCACCAGAAGCTCATCGACAGCACCTCCTCGGAGAACTTCACCAAGTACATCAAGGCGCTGCAGGACGACGGCAAGACCGAACTGGCCACCCAGGAGATCCAGACCGCCTACACCGCCCTGGCGGATGTGGACCCGGCCAAGGCCGACAACTTCCTGCAGAACCTGCAGATCGACGGCTACACCGATGCCGTTGAAAAGTTGATGGACGACCCAAGCAAGATCAGCGATGACAACACCGCCCTGGCCACCCAGGACAACACCCTGGCCATCCTCTCGATGCTCAAGGGCAGCGCCGACGGCCTGCCGCGCCAGGCGCTGGGGGTGTATTCCAAGTTCGTCGACCAGTTGCTCAAGGACAAAGGCGCCGCCGCCGACTTCGGCAAGGCGATGATCTCCCTGGGCGATACCTGGCAGAAGAACGGTGTGATCAGTTTCAGCGATATCGAACACGCGGTGAGCAAGGAGATCATGCCGAGCCTCAGCGAAGAGAACCGCAGTTCGTTCGTGAAGAACCTGACCTTCCTCAAGGACAACGGCGTACTCGGCTCGGTCGGCGGCGCGATCGGCATGGGCCGTATCGTCTACCAGCTGGCGGGCCAGGGCGGCAAGTTGGCCGACACGCCGATGAAGCGCCTGGGGATCGCCAACGACTTCCTCGGTTTCCTCGGCACCGGCTCGCACTTCGCCACCCTGGGCCTGAAGGTCTATGACAAGTTGCGCGGCACCAACGCCTACAAACTGATGGGCTTCGACCGCTCGCTGCCCGACCTGTGGGCCAAGCCCGGCGAGGGTTACCACGCCCTGCCCAAGGACGCCGAGGCGGTACAGAAGAAGTACTTCGAGATCGTCGACCAGGCCATGGACGACGGCAAGGACGTGGGCAAGGTGCTCAACAGCGGCGGCTGGAGCGATGAAGGCGCGAAGAAGGTGCAGGAAGGCATCGAGAAAGGCATCGCCAGCCGCGGCGGCGTGGCCGGTGCCGGTTTTGGTGCCAAGTTCGCCAGCAGCGCTATCAAGGTGATCGGCATGGCCACCGACGTGGCCGGTGGTGTGATCAGCGTGGTGCAGGCCGCGTTCACCCTGCGCGACGGCGTGCGGGAAAAAGACCCGGTGAAAATCGCCTCCGGCTCGCTGTCCATGGCCGGCGGCGTCAGCAGCCTGGTGGCCGCCGGTGGCGGCGTGCTCACCACCCTCGGCGTCACCGGCCGCATCATCCCGTTCCTCGGCCCGGTGGGCTTCCTGATCTCCGGTGCACTGTCGTTTGTCGGCGCGATCCTCAGCACCGTGCAGTCGCACAAGCTGCACAAGATCTCGATGCAGAACTGGAACCAGATCCAGGACTTCAAGCAGGACGGCCTGCTCAAGCCCAATGGCGATGAAGCCTACGTGTGGCTGCAGACCTACTTGTCCGACTGGGGCCAGCGCGATGCCCCGCAAGACCAGAGCATCTTTGATTTCCGCAAGGAAGAATGGGATGCGCGCTCCAGCATTCGCGGCGGCGACCATCGGCGCGACCACCCGGATTACATCGGCGACGGCAACAACCGCAATTCCGAGGACTACAAGTACTCGCTCAAGCCGTCGGAGTGGACCAACGACAACCACGACATCATCTGGCGCGTGGGCGACGGCTACGGCGGGCCGTACCACGACGTCGACAACGGCTGACCACACACCACCTCCCCTGTAGGAGCCCGGGGGGGGGGGGGGGGGGGGGGGGGGGGGGGGGGGGGGGGGGATGAGGCCCTTGAGATCACTGCAATGCTCAAGGCCGCCATCGCCGGCAAGCCGGCTCCTACAAAGGGTGTTCAGGTCAGGTCCAAAAGGAGTTCGGGTGGGGGCGGGTCAGATAAGGCGCGCAGCCACGAGCCAATCCGCAACGGCCTGGAACGAGGCATCCGGCACCGGGTCGCCTGGCACGGTCTTGCGGTAGATCTCACCGGCCAGCGCCTTGTCCGGCGCGTGGGGAATGCCCAGATCGTACGCTTCCTGCAGCATCAGCAAGGCCTCTTCCGGTGATGCGCGGCACACCACCACCGGCACCGGGGTTTCCCCGCGCACATAGCGCACGCCGATCACGCAGCCGTCGGTGGTGCCGATCATCATCGACGCGCGGCTCAAGCCCAACTTGGTGGCCAAGGCCTGCATCTCGTTGCGCTGACGCCGCCGTTCGCTCTTGATCAGCGGGTCGCCGTCGATGTCCTTGCGCTCGCGCTTGGTCTCGCTGCGGGTCATCTTCATGTCGCGGCCGAACAACCAGCGCTGCATCATCACGTCCACCCCGCCCACCAGGATGAACGCGCACAGCACGGTGAACACCAACGGCTTGAGCACCAGGAAGAACGTCGACTCCATGCACTCCGCGCCACACCGCGACGACTCCATCAACGCCTGCAACGCGTGCTTGCCCACCACGTAGAAAGCAATCGCCAGCACATGCACCTTGATCAAGCCCTTGATGAACTCCACCAGGTTGCGCAGGGCAAAGATCTTCTTCATACCCTCGGCCGGGTTGATGCGCTTGAACTCAGGCTTGATCGGGTCCACCGAGAACACAAAGCCGCGCATGGTGATGATGTTGGTCAAGATCACCACGCCCGTGGTCACCGCCATTACCGGCAGGGTGATGCTGATCACCAGTTGCTCGGCATGGTCGAGCACCCGGGGCCACACGGTGGCGAAGGGTTCGATGTAGATCTGCGCGGTGAGGTCGATCAGCGCAGTGACCTGGGCCTTGGCCCGGGGCGCGAGGATCGAAATGCACAGGGTGCAGAACAGAATGACCATGCCCGACACCAGGTCCTGGCTCTTGGCGACCTGGCCTTTCTTGCGCGCGTCCTTGAGCTTTTTGTCCGTGGCCGGCTGGGACTTCTCTTCGCTGGTATCGGCCATGGCTACTCCATGCCTGCCAGGGTCTTGAGCAGCTCGACCGTGCCGCGAAATTCGGAAAGCTGGTCAAGCATCAGCGGAATCAAAAAGCCGATGTAGATCACCATCAAAATGGTAAAGAACAGGTTCTTCACCGGCAGCGACAAATCGAAGATATGCAGGTTGGGCGCCATGCGCGACAGGTAGGCGAGCATCAGGTCGGTGATCAGCAGCGAGATCAGCAACGGCGAGACCATCAGCACGCCCACGCGCATGATCTGGTCAAGGATCGACAGCACCGCCAGCAATGCCGAACTGGCAAACACCGGGGTGAACGACGTCACCGGCCATAGCTGATAGCTGTGGTAGTAGCCGTCGACCATCAGGATAAACCCGCCGGACATGAAGAACAGCGTGATCAGCATCACCGTGAGCAACGTCGCCATCACGCTGGACTCGCCGGACGACAACGGGTCCACCAGTTGCGCCATGGTCGAGCCGCGTTGCAGGTCGATCAACTCCCCCGCCACCTCGGCGGCCCAGAACGGAATGCCGAACAACAGGCCGATGAGGATGCCGATCAGAAACTCCTTGATCAGCAAGCCGGCGATAAACACGCTGCCGTGTTCGGGCATTGACGTCAGCGACTCGAACACCGGGAAAAACATCGGGATGGAAATCGCCACGGCCACACAGCCACGGATCATGCCAGTAAGGCCCAGGCGGTTGAACGCAGGGGTGATCACTACCACGCCCATGGCGCGACAGGCGGCGAGCGAGGCGGAGCTGATCACCGGGTAGGCGACCTCCAGGAACTGCGCGGTCAGGCTGGCATCCATGGGCGGTCAGCGCGTCCACATCGGGAAATTGTCCAGCACCTGGCCGCCGAGTTCCGCCACCTGGCCGGCCAGCACCGGGCCCAGGAACACGATGGTCAACAGCACCGCCACCAGCTTCACTACCTGGGGCAGCGTCTGGTCCTGGATCTGCGTCAACGCCTGGAACAGGCCCACGCTCAAACCCACGATAATCGCCACCCCCAGCGCCGGCGCAGAGAGCATCAACACCGTCATCAGCGCCTGTTTCATCAACGACAAAAATACGTCCTGGCCCATCTTCCCCCCTCAACACACACCACCCTGTAGGAGCCCGGGTTGCCGGCGATGAGGCCCTCAAGGACGCCATCGCCGGCAAGCCGGCTCCTACACGGGTTAGCCGTAACTCAGAATCAAACCGTGCATCAGGCGCGACCAGCCGCTCAGGGACACGAATAAAAAGATCTTCAGCGGGATCGAGATCAGGTTCGGCGAGACCATCGACATGCCCATCGCCATCAGCACGTTGGACACCAGCAAGTCCACCACCAGGAACGGGATGTACAGCAGGAAGCCGATCTCGAAGGCACGGGTCAGTTCCGAGCTGACGAACGCCGGGATCAGCACCACCAGGTCATCATCGCGCAAATCGGCGCGGGCTTCCGGCGACCAGATGGTCTCGGTGGCCTGCACAAAAAAGCCCCGCTCGGATTCATTGGCAAAGCGCTTCAAGTGCGCCTGCAACGGCGGGCGCAGGGCATCGCCCAGATCCTTGAGTTGCTCCACATGCTCGATGTTGAGGTCGCGCCCCTCCACCTGGCGGTACATGTCGCCAATCAGCGGCGTGGTCACGTACACCGACAGGATCAACGCGATGCCGTACAGCACCAGGTTCGGCGGCGTCTGTTGCACGCCCAAGGCGTTGCGGATCAGGAACAGCACCACCGAGATCTTCATGAAACCGGTGAGTGTCACCACCGCCAACGGGATCAGCCCGATCGTCGCAACGACCAGAATGATCTCGATCAGGTTCGGCTGATAACCGGTCATGGGGTGGCAAAACTCAACAGGCGCACGCCCAGGCCGTCACCGATTTTCACCAGTTGGCCCTGGCCGACACGCCGCCCGTTGACCATCAAGTCGACGCTGTCCACGCCGGGGGTGTTGAGCTGCAACAGGCTGCCGGCGCCCAGTTCGCGCAATTGCGCCAGGGTCAGTTCCAGGCTGCCGACCTGGCACACCAATTTCAGCGGCAGGTCATCCAGGGCCGCAGCCGCATCAACGTCACTCATCGTGTTCTCCGCATCCAAAAGGGGGGCTTTCAAGGCTTCCTGCAGGCGCAAGGCATCACCCTGGTGTTGGCAGCGCGCCTGCAAGCGGCCGTCCAGGTCGAGCAGCAAACCGCTGCCAGGTTCAAGCATCAGCACGTCGCCGGGGCGCAGGCTGCGCAGTTCGCCCAGGCTCAGCCACTGCCGGCCTGCGACCACGGCCAGGGTCTGGCGCAGGCCGGGGAGCGGGTCGGGTTCGACCTCGCTGTATTGCGTCAACAACTGCGCCACCAGCACCGCGGCGCCTTCGCTCAGATCCAGCTGTGCGCTGAAGGCCGGCCCGTTGCCGAAGCTCAGTTCCAGGGCCAGGTGCACGGCGAACGGGCGCTGGTCCAGGCCTTCGGTGGCCTCCAGCAATTGCACCGGGTGGCCGAGCAGCGGTTCGAGGGCTTCGATCAGGTCGAGCACCGCCAGCTCCAGCAGCAACGAGCGCGGCAGCGACGGCAGCGTCTGCGCGTCAAACTGCAACGCCAGCGGCGCCAAGGCCTGCTCCAGGGCGGCGGTGGGCAAACGCAGGCGCACCGGCGCACGCCCCAGCAACAGCAGCACATCGCGTGGCGCGTTGAGGGGCTGCGGCTCGGCGGCCCAGCTCACACGCAGGTCTTGCCCGGCGCAGCGCCCCTGCCAGGCACGACGGCGCCGGTGCAGTTGGTTGTGCAACGCCAGCAGCGCCGGGTCGTAGTGGGTCAGCCACGGCGACAGCGGATCGGCAAGGGCTGCAATCATGTGCCGACGCCTTCGTCGCGCAGCTCGCCCACGCGGCGCTCATCGCTTTCGCGGCCGTCCAGCAGGCTTTGCCAGGCGTCCGACTGACGCTGACGGCTCAGGCGTTCCTGGCGAAACAAGTCACGCTCACGCTCCTGGCTTTGCAGGGTGGTGGACACGTGGGTCACGTCGTTTTCCAGCTGTTGCTGGTCATCGGACAAACCGCGCAGACGGTCCTGGGCTGCCTGCCAACTGGCCACCGACAAGCCTTCGGTGAGCGACGCATACACTTGGCGCGCTTCTTCGGCGATGGCTTCTCGGTGCAGGCGCAATTGCTCCTTGGCGTCGGTCAACACGCCGTGGGTCTGTTCGCAGCGTTGCTGCTGGGCAGCCAGTTGGCTGGCGGCCCGTTGTTCACGCAGCACCCGCAGGGTTTGCAGGGTGCGCAGTTGATCGGTTTTCATCGGGTTTGCTCCTTCGTCATGCCGGCTCCTACAAAGGGTCGGTGTATGTCCTTGGGTTCTCATGCCAACACCTGGCGCATACGGGTCAGGGTCTGTTCCAGGTTACTCGGCTCATCCGCGTTCTGGCGCAGGAAGGCTTCAATCGCGGCGTGGCGGTTGATGGCTTCGTCAGCCAGAGGGTCGCTGCCGGCGGAGTACTCACCCACGCGGATCAGCATTTCGATCTCGCCATAACGCGCCATCAGCTCGCGGATGCGCATGGCCAGGCGCTTGTGCTCGGCACCGGCGACCTGTTCCATCAATCGGCTGCGGCTGCGCAGCACGTCCACCGCCGGGAAGTAGTTGCGCTGGGCCAGTTCGGCGCTGAGGGCGATGTGCCCGTCGAGAATCGAACGCGCCTCTTCGGCCACCGGGTCGCTGGCGGCATCGCCTTCGGTGAGCACGGTATACAACGCGGTGATGCTGCCGGTCGGCCCGGGGCCAGCGCGTTCCAGCAGGCGCGGCAAGGCCGAGAAGAAGGACGGCGGGTAACCGCGACGGGTCGGCGGTTCACCCACTGCCAGGCCGATTTCGCGCTGGGCCCGGGCGAAACGGGTGAGGCTGTCCATCAGCAACAGCACGTTGCGGCCCTGATCGCGGTGATATTCGGCCAGGGTGGTGGCGACAAATGCTGCCCGCACACGCTCGGCGGCCGGGCGATCCGACGTCGCGACCACCGCCACCGTGCGCGCCCGCGCCTTGGCATCCAGTTGCACGTCGAGCAGTTCACGCACTTCCCTGCCCCGCTCGCCGATCAGGCCGATCACAATCACATCGGCCTCACTGTTGCGAATAATGCTGGCCAACAACGACGACTTGCCCACGCCCGGCTCGCCAAAGATGCCCATGCGTTGGCCCTGGGCCAGGGTCAGCAAGCCGTCTATGGAGCGGATCCCCAGCGCCATCGAACGTACGATCAGTTGCCGGGAAAACGGCGCAGGGGGTTCGGCGTGCAACGGGTAATGCTGCAAAGCCAGGGTTGGCGCCAGCCCGTCACCGTCGAGAAAATCGCCCATGGGGCTGATCACTCGACCCAGCTGTGCATCGCCCACGGCGACGCCCAGGGTTTCGCCGGTGGCGGTGATTTGCGTGCGGGTCGACAGGCCTTCCATGGAGCCGATGGGCGACAGGATCGCCTCGTCGCCATCAAAGCCGATCACCTCGGCACTCAGGCTGCGGCCGCTGCCCGGGTCACGCAGCTGGCACAACTCACCGATGCTCGCCCCGGCCACACTGGCGCGCAACAGCACACCCCGGATGCTCAACACGGTGCCGTGCATCGGCCGCAGGCGGGCCTGGGCCAAGCGCTCGTGCAGGCGCGGCAACAGATGCTGCAGGTTCATGCCACACCTTCTTCGGCAAACGGCAGCAGGCTGCGGCGCAGGTTCTGCAACTGGGCTTCAAGGCCCAACTCGACGGAACCCGCCGGGCTATTGAGACGGGCCTGGCCGGCGCCCAGTTGCTCATCGGCGTCCACGGCAATCGCCAGGCCTTCGGACTTGAGACGTTGACGCAGGCTATCGACGTCGGCGGGCGGCACCCACAGGGTCAGCGCCTGGTCCTGGCGGAACGCGCTCAGTGCCTGGCGGGTGCAGCGCGCGATACGCTCGGCGTTGTCCAGCTCACCCAGCACTTCGCGCACGATGCCCAAGGCCAGGTCGGCCAGCGACGCCTCCAGGCCACTCAAGTAGTGCTGCACCTGGGATTGAGTGTCTACCAGCAGTTGCGCCACGTGCTCGGCACCCTCCAGGCGTGCGCTTTCAAAGCCTTCGGCACGGGCGGCTTGCAGCCATTGGTCGCTGTCGGCCTTGACCTGTTGCGCTTGCTCCTTGGCCGCTTGCAGAAACGCAAAGCCTTCAGTCCACAACGCCGCTTCTTCGGCCCGCAGGATGCGCGCCGTGGGCCGGCTCGGTAATTCACTCATGGGGTGGTGTCCTCGGCAGCCAGGCACGCAGCGGCGGCCTGCACGATTTCCAGGTCGCGGGGCAACCGGGCGCTCTGACCCTGGGGGAAGACAAAGCGCAAACGCAGCCAGCCTTGCAGGTCTGCCTGCTGGGCGTGCAACCAGGCGGCTACGCAGCCCTGGCCGTCGCGGTCGATGGCGTCGATCAGCTCGCCGGGGTCGCGCAGCAAATCCGCCGCACCGCCCAGTTGGCGCAATGCCAAGGCCTGGCTGAACACATCAGCGCCGAGGCCTTCGCGCAGTTCGTTGACCACGTCGCGGCGAATTTCGCGGCTCAAGGTCGAGGCGTGCCAGATGGCGCCGCACAACCTCGGCAAGCGCGCGAACTGCGCGGGCGACAACAGCAGCACCGGCAAATCGGCGGCCAGGGGCGTCACCAGCTGGTCCAGCGGGGCCAATTGATAATGGCTCACCAGCAACTGTTCCAGGCGCTGGCGAAACCGCGGCTGGCGGTGCATGGCGTGCAGCACCTCGTCCGGCAGCTCAGCGGCAAAACACGCGCCCAGGCTGGGCCCGCGCACAAACTGCAACGGCTCGGCGATCAGTCCTTGCCAACGTTCAAACACGCTCATTCACCCTCCTTGAGTACATACAACGCCTGGGCCTGGCGCCTTGCCCATTGCTGGCGAGCCAACACACCGAGGGCGCCAAGGGCGATCAGCAACAGGCCGCCGAACATCAGGCGCGCCTGGGGCAGGTTGTCTTCCAGCAACCACAGCCCCATGAAGCGCGCCAACCTTGGCTGCGCGGGGTTCTGGCTGATGGCGACGGCCGCTTTGATCGCCGTGACCGACACGCCGTCGTAGCTCAGGCCGGAGATGCCGTTGGCCACCAGGGTCTTGATCTGAGGGATCAGGGTGTTGATGTCGGTGCCCGGGTCATAGCGCACCAGCACCGAGGCCGACGACGGCGAAATCACGCGCTTGAGCAAGTCGTTGTCCGGCAGCACCACGTGCACCCGCGCCGCCACGATGCCGTCGATCTGCGACACCGAATGCGACAGTTCTTCACTCAGCGCATAGATCATCTGCGCCCGTTCCTGCACCGGCGACGACACCAGGCCGTTGCCCTTGAACACCTCGCCCATATTGGAAAAGCTCTGCTGCGGCAGGCCGGCGTTGTCGAGCAGGGTCATGGCTTCGGCGAAGCGTTCTTCGTCGACCACCACCTTGAGTTGGCCGTTGTCCTGGGTCTTGCGTTCCGCCGGGATGCCACCGCGCAGCAGCACCGCGACCATGGCGTTGGCGTCGCGCTCGCTGAGGTTGGTATAGAGGTCGGTGTTGCACGCCTGCAACAGGCTGGCCAGCAGGCCGATCAGCAACAGGCGCAGGGCGCGGTTTGGGCTTGGCATGGCGTTATTGACCCTTGAGCAGCGTGTTGGCGGAACCGGAAATCTGCGTCGCACCGCGCACCACCATCTGGGTTTCGATGGAGTAGTCGAACATCTTGCCCAGGGAGTGGACGATCTGGTCGACCTGTTGCTCGCCGACTTTCTTGCCCGGCTCGCCCTGGGGCGAAGCACTGGCCGTACGAATTTCCGCCGAGGCCGGAGGCGGCGCCGACGGGTTATTGGTGAGTACGTCGGCACGCTCGGAAAACGCCCGCGTGCGGTCGATAAAACTGTTCATGCGCTCCATCAGGCCCGAGCCGATCTGGTGAGGGCTCGCGCCTTCGGGCATGCCCTTGGCGGTATTGGCCATGTGCTCGAACAGATTCTGCGAGGCCCCTGCGGGCCCCGCGCCAGCGGACGGCGGCAAGGCCGAAGCGCCAGCGGCGAGACTGATAGTCATAAGGGTTACCTACTCGTCGTCGTCATCGGACATGGCGTCGTTCAGCAGTTCCTGCATCTTCGGCATGATGATGAACTGACCGCCGATGGTGACTGCCTGGGTGATCAGCGCATCGTTGAATTCGGCATCGCTGGTGTCGGAGGTGTCGGCCGGTTTATCGGCAGCCTTGGCGTTGTTCACCGCGGCATTGAACTTGGCTTCGGGGCTTGGGCCACCGGTGCCGGGCGTACTGTCGATCGGGGTAACGGACATGGTGCTGCTCCTTTACTGGGTTGGGGTTTCGGTACTGACTTGCGCGCCACGGAACACCCGCACACCGCGCTCGCGCGCCACCGGGGCGGCCACGACCTTGGGTTGCAGGTGATCCACATGCTGCTGCACCAACGCCAGGTACGGCGGTGGGCCGGACACGAACACTTCATCGCCCTCGGGGCCATTGCGCATCGACAGCTGCTGGCCGAACACATCCAGGCTGTTGAGGTAGGCCTGCAACTGGTCCAGGTTCAGGGCGCTGGCCTTGAACAGCTTGGTGGTGATCTCGTCGCTGGTATTGAGGTACAGCAGGTTGCCGTCGAAGTACCAGGTCAGGCCGTTGGTGCTGCACAGGGTCTGCAGGAACTCACCGGCGGTGGCCGCGCGAATCGTGCTGCGGGCCTTGCCGCGCACCTTGTCGGAGAGCACCAGTGGCACGTCGAGGTTGTGGCCGAATTCTTCCAGGGCGCTGCGCACATCCTGGTCAACCAGCACGTAGGCGTACGGCTGGGAGAACCATGCCGGCTCTTCGGCAGCGCGGGCGAAACTGCTGCCGAACAGGCATAGGACGGCCATCAAAAATATGCTTACATGGCGTCCGCCTTCGCCCAACGAGTCGTGACGATGTCCAAGAATTTCCTGCTCGCCAGTACCCTGCTTTTGGCTGCCTGCTCCAGCAAACCTGCGACCGATTCCGACAAGTCGCTGCAACTGGCCAATGACCTGAGCAAACGCGGCGACTACGCCAGCGCGGCGGCGCTGTACGAACGTGCCACTGCGCAACCGGGAGCCGGCATCGACCTGTGGCTCAAGCTCGGCCAGGCCAAACTCGACGCCAAGGACGCGCTCGGCGCCGAACGCGCCTTCCAGCAAGCCCTGGGCTTCGACGCCCGCAACGCCGACGCCCTGCTTGGCCTGGGTACCGCGCAATTGCAATTGGGCAAGACCCAGCGCGCCGTCACGGCTCTGAGCCAAGCCGCAGACCTCGGCGGCTTGCCGGTGGCCTACACCCGCCTGGGTGTCGCGCAAGTCCTCAATGGCCAGGCCGCCGCGGCGCAAACCGCTTTCGCCAAGAGCCTGAGCCTCAAGCCCGATGACCTCGACAACCGCTGCAACCTGGCCCTGGCCTACGCCCTCGGTGGGCAATCGCAACAAGCGCTGGACGCCATCGCCCCCGTCACCCAATCCCCCCGCGCCCTGCCCCGGCATCAGCGCAATGTGCTGTTGGTGATGGTGTTGGCCGGGTACGAACAGCGCGTTGCCACGCTGCCGCTGGACGATATCCCCGCTGCCGAGCGTGAGCGATTGGTGACGGAAGCGAAACGCATCAAAGCCATCAGCGACCCGGTGGCGCAAGCAAAAGAGCTGGGGTTGGTAGCCCCCAACTGACACAACACAAAGTTGCTTTTGATCTGGCTCTTGATCTGCTTTTGATCTCAATCGCCCCATAAAACCACGCTGGCCGAACGCAGGTTTGAATCCGTGGGTAACCCGGCAGGACGCCGGGTTAGCCGTCCTGGGCCAGGGATGGCCCATGACGGCGGCCCACGGATTCAAGCCTGCGTTCGGGCACACCGAGCCTAGGCGAGGTGCCGAGTGGTGGGGCGAGGACCTTTTGGTTACTTTTGGGTCCTTCCAAAAGTGACCCGCTGTAAGAGCGGAACCATAAGCCGCCGTTACCGCAGCAACGGATATGCACACAGACATACCGCTATCGCTGGCAAGCCAGCTCCCACAATTGGAATGCAGGGTGTCAGGTAGGGTTGGGGTGGCTGGATAGGCGCCATCGCTGGCAAGCCAGCTCCTACAGTTGGGATGTGGGGAATCAGAGAGATACCGGGTGCCAGTGAAGGAGGTCATTGTTGGCCCCCCGCTGCACCAGCCTTGGCCTCTTGCTGATCCTTGCGCCGCTGCAACTGCTCACGATCAAACCCCTCGATATACACCTGCGCCGCCCGCCCAACCGGCGCCGCCATGGCCGGGCCCGTCGCACGGCCCTGGGTCAGGTCCTGCTTGCGCTCGACCATCTGCATCAAATTCAAATTATTCGCACACCCCAACGCCAGGGTCGGCTTGAAATCCTCACCCAAGCCGATGGTGTCCGTCGCCGGCGGCTGCTGACATTGGGTCGGCAAACCATCCGCCCGGTATTCAGGGGAGTAATACACCGGCGCCAAGTGGGTCTGGCAGCCCATCAGCGCCAGGGGCAACAGCATCAACACACGCAAAGCAGTCATCGCAGGCCCCCTCATCAATTCATGTAGAAACCGAACGCCCCGCCGCTGCGCGGTCCGGTGGCCGCTGCGGTAGCCGGTTGTGCGTCCAGGGGCGTGGCGAGGGTGCGACCGCGCACCGGCTCCACGAGGTAAGGCGTGATCAGAATCACCAGTTCGGTTTCATTGCGCTGGAAGCGCTTGGAGCGGAACAGGTTGCCCAGGATCGGCAGGTCGCCCAGCAACGGCAGTTTCTCGATGTCCTGGCTGCTTTCACGCTGGAACAGACCGGCGATGGCAAAGGTCTGCCCGCTGCCGACTTCCACCCGGGTATCGGCACGGCGCACGCTGAAGGACGGCACGTGGAAGTTGCCGAAATCCACGGTGCCGCCGCTGACCACGCTGCTGACTTCGGGGCGTACTTGCAGGGCGATGCGGCCGTTGGGCAGCAAGGTCGGGTTGAACAGCAGCGACACCCCGAACGACTTGTATTCGATGCCCACCAGGTCACGGTTGACCGGCACCGGGATCGCCACCTCGCCACCGGCGAGGAAGCTGGCGGTCTGGCCGGTCATGGCGGTGATGTTCGGCTCGGCGAGGATCTGCAGAATGCCGTTGGCCTGCAGCGCGTCGAGCATGCCGTCGATGTTCACATTGCCGGAGCCGGTGCCCGCCGTCGCCAGGCCACCGGCCGTCGCGGCCGCCAACGGGCCACCGGTGATCAGGCCGAACGAGAACGTGCCGTTGTTGAACATCGCGTTCCAGTTCACGCCGTAATGCAGCAGTTCCGAGCGCGACACTTCGGCAAACCGTACGCGCAGGTTCACCTGGGCGGCGCCGGTGTATTCGGTGGTGTTGATCGCACTTTGAAAGCCCTGGCCCTGGGGGTTGAGCAGCGCATTAAGGTCGGTGGCTTCAGCGACAGAGCCAACGGTGCCCTTGGCGATCAGGCGGTTACCGGCACCCGTGATCTGCGCGCCATTGCCGGGGTGCAGTTCCTGCATCGGTGCCGTCACCGCCTGGGTGCCACTGCTGACCGACAAGGTCAGGCTGGCAATCTGTTTACCGTCGTTGCCCAAGGCAATCAGGCTGGTATTGCCCGGTGCCTTGCCGAAGATGTAGAGCGTGCCGGGTGACACCACTTGCAGGTCGGCCACGTTCGGCTCGGCCACCAGCACCGAATCAACCGGTGCCACAAAGTGCAGGATGCGCCCTTCACCGGACGCCAGGTTGAGGGTGCCCCCGGCGCCGGCGGCAATTTCCTGGGCCTGACTGGCAGTGCAAATCAACGCGAACAACAGCACACAAAAACGCATCATGAGGCAGACGCCAGGGAAGTGACGGAAGCCGCGGCAGGCGCGCGACGGTTGGAGATATCGGTGAGGCTGATGGTCACCAGCGCTTGCAGGTTGTACTCGGTGGCCAGCTCGCGGAACGACAACACCGCCAGGTCCAATTCGCCGCGCAGCACCAGGCGACGCAGGCTGCGGCGCAGTTCCGGGTGCACCAGCAATACCGCGCTGTTGACCTCGCGGGTGTTCTCGCAGGCCTGGCGCAACTGGGCGAGCAAGGCGCGGCTGATGTCTTCCGGGATCAATTCACGCTGCGGCTCCTGGCGGCGCAGGGATGCGCGCAACTGGTCTTCCAGGCCCGGCGCCAAGACCAATGCACCGATGACGCGGTTGCGGTCGGCGTACTGATGGCTGATCTGACGCGCCAGTGCGGCACGCAGGTGTTCGGTCAGGCGCCCGGCGTCGGTTTCGCGAGCGCCCCACTCCACCATGGCTTCGAGCAACGCACGCTGGTTGCGGATCGACACGCCTTCGCCCACCAGCAAGCGCAGGGTTTCGGCCACCCGCTGCAGGGGCACCAGGCGCAAGGCTTCCTTGACCAGTTCGCCGTAGGTGGCTTCGGTGCGTTCCAGCAGCAAGCGGGTTTCCTGGATACCGAGGAAGTCAGCGGCGTAGCGGCGCAGGCTGCGTTCGAGCACACCGCGCAGCACTTCATCAGGTAGCAGGAAACCGATGCCGGCGTTGCGCAAGGTGTCTTCGTGCTGGCGCTCGATCCAGTGCGCGCCGCGGCCGTTGAGCGGCGAGTCGGCCTGCTCGGTGGCGATGTCCAGCAACTGCACATGCACCGGGTCGTCCTGCAGCAGCAGGCAGTTGATCGGCAACTCGCCTTCGCTCACCGGCACGCCTTCCAGGGACACGCGGAAGCTGCCGGGCGTGGCCTTGGCTTCCATGTAGATGCCTGGCACCGGCACATCCACGCCCAGGTCGGTGCGAATGTCGTGACACAACGCCTCGACCCGCTGGCGCAGCAACTGGCGCGGCGCACTCTGGGACAAGCCGCTGCCAAGGGTCAGCAGCACGCGGGTGTCGGGCAGCAGGTTGTCATCCAGTTCGGCTTGCACGTCAACCACCGGCTCCGGCAGCTCGGCCAGCACCTGAACCTCGTCCTCGGGCTGGCGGTTATGGCGGCGATACATCATGAACGCTGCGCCACCAAACACCGCCGACAAGCCGATAAACACCCACGTCGGGAAGCCCGGCAACAGGCTCACGCCGATCATGATCAGCGCGGTCAACCCCAGCGCACGGTAGCTGGCGCCGAGTTGCTTGATGATCTCGCTGCCCAGGTCGCCGGCTTCGCCGTCGCTGTTCACACGGGTCACCACCGTGCCCGCCGCCACCGAAATCAGCAGCGCCGGGATCTGTGCGATCAGGCCGTCACCCACGGTCAACAGCGAGTAGGTGTGCACCGCGACGCCAAAGGGCATGTCGCGCTCGATCATGCCGATCAGCATGCCGCCCAGCAGGTTGACCGCCAGGATCACCAGGCCGGCGATGGCATCGCCTTTGACGAATTTCATGGCGCCGTCCATCGCGCCGAACATCTGGCTTTCACGCTCCAGGCGCGAACGACGACGACGGGCTTCGGCCTGGTCGATATCGCCGTTGCGCAGGTCGTTGTCGATGCTCATCTGTTTGCCGGGCATCGCGTCCAGGGTGAAGCGCGCGGCCACTTCCGCCACGCGCTCGGCGCCCTTGGTGATCACCACGAACTGCGCCACGGTGATGATCAGGAACACCACCATGCCCACCACCACTTGGCCTGCGATCACGAAGTCGCCGAAGGCCTTGACGATGTGGCCGGCGTCGCCGTGCAGCAGGATCAAGCGTGTGGTGGTGATCGACAGCGACAAGCGGAACAGCGTGCTGAGCAGGATCAGCGGCGGCAGCGCGGAGAACTCCACGGAATGGCCGATGTAGAACGCGACGATCAGGATCAGGATGCTCAGGGCAATGTTGAGACCAATCAGCGCATCCACCAGGTAGGTGGGCAGCGGGATGATCATCATCACAATCGCCATCAGCATAAAGGCGACAATGATCACGTCGGTGCGCTGCGCAGCGAGGCGCGCCAGGTTGTTCAGGCGGTTGAGTGCACTCATGCTCCGGCCCTGCGTGCGGCCAGGTAGCGTTTGAAGCATTGGCGCGCCTCGTCCTTGCGCTCGCCGTACCACAGCGCACGGGCGCGCAGCAGCAACAGGCTGGCGGACTCGCCTTCCAGGGCGACCAGACGGTCCAGGGCACCCAACGCACGGGTGGCATCGCCGCTGTCGGTGAAGGCCAGCACCAGCGAACGCAGCAGCACGCCGTCCTGGGGCGCGACACTGACGGCGATCAGCAACATCACCAGGGCGCGCTGGGACTGGCCATTGCGCCGGTACAGCTCGCCAATGCCCTTGAGCAGTTGCACGGCGTCGTCGTTATCGCGGGCCATCAGGCATGTACCTCCGAGCGTTGCTGTTCGAGGTTGCGGCGCATCTCGATCTCTTCGCCGATCAACTCGGTGGCCAGTTCCTTAATGTGCGGCTCGGCGTCCAGGGTCGGCAGGATGTGTTCCATCACGTGCTCCAGCAGCTCCAGGGAACGTGCGCTGCCAAACAGCAGCGAGTCGACGCCGGCGGCGCTGGTGAGTTCTTCAAGGTCACTGCGCAGGGAGCGGCGTGTCTGGGTCTTGCGGGTCTTGAGGACCGCTTCGAATGCGGTCGCCTGGCGCGAACTGACCGGGCGAATGGCTTCGACCGGCGCGCTGCGTACGTCACTTTGGATGAGCGGGCGGGGTTCGACTTTCATGCATGGGCTCGTATTGGGCGTAGGGCGCTCCTACGATTGGATCGTGTGCATTCCATGGACGTGCTCATAACGTGAAGGTAAAGCGCTCCTCGCCTCGGGCGAGAATCACTTGGTTGTTCTCGATGCGCTCCAGCACCCAGTTGTCCGCCAGTGCCGCGCCGGGGTACAGGCGCTTGCCGCTGTCGTTGATCACATAAGGGTTGGTGCCGAACCACACGGCCTGGAACCGCACACGCGGCCGCGCAGCATCCGCGCGCGCGGTGACCCGGGGGTTGAGTACCACTTGCTGGCCGTAACGCTGGTCAAAGGCTTGTTGCAAGGCCAGCCACTGCGGTTTCTGGGACTGCTCGAAGGTGCCCACGGCGCTGAGCTGACCGTTGCCGTTGCTGACCTTGATGCCGTCCAGACGGGCTGCCAGCAATTGCTGTTCAAGCCAGGTTTTGGCCTGCTCGCGGGAAGGTTTTTTCACGGCCGGCGTCTCGGCCACGGCGGCTGCGGGAATCAGCGGTGCTTCGCTGCGAAACGCCAACGCGCCCGCGCAGATGAACAGCAACGCCGTGGCGACGATCCACGGCGTCCACTTGCGCGGTGCGGCCACAGGCTGTTCTGCGCCCGCCGGCAGTGCCAGGCTCACGCCTGCCGCGCCAATACGCAGTTGCAAGGGCAGCCGCGCGCGATGGCCACTGCCTTGGGGAATACGCACCAGACCGGCGATCAGCACCTCACCACCCAGGGCCTCGACCGCCACGTGCCCGCCTTCAAAACGCAGGCGCAGGTGCAGGCCGGCAATGCCGGGATCGCTGAGTACAAGATCGGCCGCCAGGTCGGCGCCGATGGTATAGACCGGCTGGTCGAGCACCAGGGAACTGCCCTGGTGCAAACCACCGGTCACTGTCAGGGTCGGCGCGCCAATACCGGCGACCGGACCCAAAGAAATCAAGGCTGTCATGTTCGGGTTTGCCCCCTTGAGAATCACAGGCCGCAGGCACGCCTGTGCCGATCAACAACGGTGCAACGGGGTCAACAATCAGGAGGTAAACGGGCAGCGCCGGCGCCGCCCGTTTTGGCGAATCAGTTCTGCGGACGCTGTTTGGTGGCGTCGAGCTCCGCTTTTTTCGCGGTGCTGATTTCGGTGATCTTGGCCGACTTCTCGATAGCCATGTTGAAGGTCGCTTCCATCTTCGCGATAGCGTCGTCGGCGCCGCCTGCTTTTACTGGTGGGACATCAGCCATGTTCATCTCCTTGCATCGATAGGGAAGTTATTCAGTTGCGCAACAGCAAACTGAAAGTATGCAAACCGGTGAATGCCCAAAACGTCAGACAGTGAGCTTTCGAACCGCCGTTGGTTTGCATGGGATCCATACTACTCAGGATCAAAACGCCTTCGCTGTGAAAGCTTGTGAAACGTTTCAGATACAGCGTGTGAAAGGTTTGGCTCAACGTTGCGTTGAGAAAAACTCACCAGACCAGGGTCATGGAACTTTTATAAAAAATTCAAGACACGCCAGAACCCCCTGTTTACGGGGCTCTCACTCTGACTCATCGAGCCTTGCTGCCCAGCAAACCTGCACCGAAGTGACTGATAGGTCACACCTTCACAACTTTTTTCGGGACAACTTCACATTTTTCGCTAATAGCCTTTTGCCCAACTTCCCAGATATTTCCATTTGTAACAAAAGCGACTTAATGATCGCGTTTGATAGCTCGGCGCGAGTGACCTTAAATCTCGTGGGCAACTAATTTTTCCAAGCAAATTAGTACAGTTGCACTAATAGCCAAAACCCTTAGTTCGCAGGCGCCGCTATATGAAAGAACTTCCAGGTGTTCCATGACTGCACATTCGATCCCTGCAATCACTACCTGACCCTCCCCTGCAACCCGGCGCAAAAGGGAGCCGCACCGGGCTGTGATTCCAACGCATAAAGGTTAAATGACATGACGTACCCGACCCGCAGCTACCTCACCGATGACGCTTCCTTCGAGATCCACTTCGGCCCGTTTCGCCTGCTGCCCCAACGTCATCTGCTGCTCAAGCACGGGCAACCCGTGGCGTTGGGCAGCCGTGCCCTGACCTTGCTTATCGCCCTCGCCTCACGGCCCGGCAAACTGCTGGAGAAAACCGAACTGCTCGACATCGCCTGGCCAAAACTGGTGGTGGAAGAATGCAACCTGCGCACGCAGATCAAGACACTGCGGCGTGCCCTCGACGACGATGATTCGTTCTACATCGCCACGGCGCCGGGCCAGGGCTACCGTTTTGTGGCGCCGACGTGGTTCGAGCAGGCGCCTGCGCCCAAGCCCGTGGTCAAGGAGCCGGTGGTGCTGGGGGTGTATGGCTGCCGCCACTGCCGGGGCGCCGGGATGATGCCGCTGTTTGCGCAGCGCCAGGCGGCGCACAGGGATATGCAGAACAACTGATCGAGAGGATGGGGGGCACGACGCACCCACTGTAGGAGCCGGCTTGCCGGCGATCGCGGTCTATCCGTTGCAGCGATGCAAGCTGACGCATCGCCATCGCTGGCAAGCCAGCGCCTACAGGTTTGGCGCTGTGGCGCATATCCATGGTAGGAGCTGGCTTGCCGGCGATCGCGGTCTATCCGTTGCAGCGATGCAAGCTGACGCATCGCCATCGCTGGCAAGCCAGCGCCTGCAGGTTTGGTGCTGTGGCGCATATCCATGGTAGGAGCTGGCTTGCCGGCGATGCAGGCGGCTCGGTATGTCAGGTAGATGGAGCTACGCGAGTGCGCTCAGGTCCAGGTGCCCGGCCTTGATCGGCGGGCACCAGTAGTAGCCACCGGTCAGCGGTGTGCTGATGCGGTACAGGCCATCGACAATCCCGTCTTCCAGCCCGCTCATGCGGCGCAGTTGTGCTTCGAACGCGTCGAAGGAATGGCCAAACGCGAGGAACATCAACCCCGCCTGGCCGTTCTCGGCCCATGGCATCGAACGGCGCACCACGAAGGCTTCCGGGGTGAAGCTTTCCTGGGCGGTGCGCTTGGTGTGGGCGGACGCCGGGGCGTCGTCCAGTTCTTCGTTGTCGCCATGGCGACGACCGATGATGTGGTCGCGCTCCTGGGCTGGCAGCGCGGCAAAACCGTCAAGATCGTGTTGCCACTGCTGGATCGCGGCGAAGCTGGCGCCGCTGTCGGTCAGGGCGGCTTCGACGGCGGCGTCGTCGTGGGGGTTTTCGGTGCCGTCTTCGTAATCGGTCAGGTCAAAGCCGGTCTTGTAGCGGAAACCTTCGGTCATCTGCACCAGGCGAAACGCCGGGGCCAGGGCTTTTTCAAACGCGCGGCTGCGCAGCAGCAGTTCACCGCGATCCACACCGTGCAACCACACCCACAACGCCTGCTGCGTCGACGGGTTGTGCGCGCCCGGGCCGCTGACGGCCGGGAATGGGCGCAGGCCATCAATGTGAACACCCAAAGCGTTGACCAGCGGCTCACCGAAACCGACCACCACCGCCGAATCGGTCAACTGCACCAGTGCGTCCAGCGCTGCGGGCACGGCGGCCAGGCTTTCCACGGCAAAAAACAGATGGCGTGCCTGCAACGGCACCGGTGCGGCAAGAATGCCCGGCTGGTACTGACTCATGTGAACTCCTTCTGAAAAGCCGCGCAGTTTACCCGCAGGCGTAGAAGAAAGCGCGCAAGCCTTGCCATAGAGCCTGTTGTTGGGTGACTCTCTAGTCATGTTTTGCAACTATTCCAGGGGTAGCGACATGACCACCAGCAACCTGCTCGCCCAGCTGTTTCCCGCCACCGCCGCCGAGATTCCCGCGCAATTCCAGCTTGGGGCGCCCATTGAACAACGGGATTACCTGGTCGATGGCCAGTTGCACGTGTGGAACGGTCCCTTGGCCCGGGTACAAAGCCCGGTGCAGTTCGGTGAAGAACGCGTGCACATTGGCAGCACGCCGCTGCTGGACGCCGAAACCGCCCTCACCGCCCTGGACGCCGCCGTGCGCGCTTACGACCGGGGCCAGGGTGAATGGCCGACGATGCGCGTGGCTGATCGGATCCAGCATGTAGAAGCGTTTTTGCGGCGCATGCGCGAGCAGCGCGAAGCGGTGGTCAAGCTGCTGATGTGGGAGATCGGCAAGAACCTCAAAGACTCGCAAAAAGAATTCGACCGCACCTGCGACTACATCACCGACACCATCAACGCCCTCAAGGAACTCGACCGCCGCAGCAGCCGTTTCGAGCTGGAACAGGACACCCTCGGCCAGATCCGCCGCGTGCCCCTGGGCGTGGCGTTGTGCATGGGCCCCTACAACTACCCGCTCAACGAAACCTTCACCACGCTGATCCCGGCGCTGATCATGGGCAACACCGTGGTGTTCAAGCCGGCCAAGCTTGGCGTGTTGCTCATCCGCCCGTTGCTGGAGGCGTTCCGCGACAGCTTCCCGGCCGGGGTGATCAACGTGATCTACGGCAGCGGCCGCGAAACCGTCAGCGCGCTGATGGCCAGCGGCAAGATCGATATCTTTGCGTTCATCGGCACCAACAAGGCCGCCAGCGACCTGAAAAAGCTGCACCCCAAGCCACACCGTTTGCGTGCTGCCCTGGGCCTGGACGCGAAAAACCCTGGCATCGTGCTGCCTGAAGTGGACCTGGACAACGCGGTGAGCGAAGCCGTCACCGGTTCGCTGTCGTTCAACGGCCAGCGTTGCACGGCGTTGAAAATCCTGTTTGTGCATGAAGCCGTGGTCGACAGTTTTATCGACAAATTCAACAAGAAGGTGGCCACGCTCAAACCCGGCATGCCGTGGGAAGACGGCGTGGCGCTGACGCCCTTGCCCGAAGTGGGCAAGGTGGATTACCTCAATGGGCTGGTGGCGGATGCCGCGCAGCACGGCGCCAAGGTGGTGAATGAGCACGGCGCCGAGAGCCGTGGGTCGTTCTTCTACCCGGCGGTGCTGTACCCGGTGAATCCGCAGATGCGCGTGTACCACGAAGAGCAGTTCGGCCCGGTGGTGCCGATCGTGCCGTACCGCGACCTGGAAACCGTGATCGAGTACGTGCTGGACTCGGACTTCGGTCAACAGCTGAGTCTCTTCGGCACGAACGCCGTGGAAGTCGGGCGCCTGGTCGATACCTTCGCCAACCAGGTCGGCCGCATCAACATCAACGCCCAGTGCCAGCGCGGGCCGGACACCTTCCCGTTCAACGGGCGCAAGAATTCGGCCGAGGGGACGTTGTCGGTGCATGACGCGTTGCGGGTGTTCTCGATCCGCACACTGGTGGCGACCAAGTTCCAGGAGAGCAACAAGGCGCTGGTCAGCGACATCCTGCGCAACCGCGATTCGAGCTTCCTGACTACCGACTACATTTTCTGACACTCCCCCTGTAGGAGCCGGGGGGGGGGGGGGGGGGGGGGGGGGGGGAGGGGGGGGGGGGGGGAGGGGGGGGGGGGGGGGGGGGGGG
>NZ_JBWKPU010000019.1:82987-90144 GCF_059418405.1 Pseudomonas sp. GW821-FHT09A09 | reverse complement strand
CCCCCCCCCCCCCCCCCCCCCCCCCCCCCCCCCCCCCCCCCCCCCCCCCCCCCCCCCCCAAGCCGGCTCCTACAGGGTCCTGGCTTGAAGTTAGACCTCATGAATATAATCTTCCGGCGCCTGTTGCGCCCTCTGCTCGATCCCTACCGCCGCTACCGCCACGCCAAGCTGATCCACGCCGTGCGCGTGTCCATCGGCTTGCTGGCGACGATCCTGCTGACCACCGGCATCAACCTGCCCCACGGGGAATGGGCATCGGTGACCATGCTGATCGTGATCGGCGGCTTGCAGCATCACGGCAATATCGGCAAAAAAGCGGTGGAGCGCGCCTACGGCACCTTGATCGGCGCCAGCGTCGGTTTGTTGCTGGTGCTGCAACAGGCTTATTTCGGCCAGCCGCTCTTGACCTATCTGTTGATGTCGGTGGTGTGCGGGTTCTTTTCCTATCACGCCATCGGCAAGGGCGGGTACATCGCGCTGCTGTCGGCAATCACGGTGTTTATCGTCGCAGGCCACGGGGACAATCCGATCTCCGATGGCCTGTGGCGTACCGTGGACATCCTGATCGGTATCGTGTTGGCGCTGGCTTTCTCCTTCGCCCTGCCGCTGTATGCGGTGTATTCGTGGCGCTACAACCTGGCCAGTGCCTTGCGTGACTGCGCCGAGATTTATAGCCGGATCATCAGCGGGCGGTCAGTGACCGACGATGAACACCTCAAGCTGATGAACCGCCTCAACGCGGCGATGCTGCAATTGCGTTCGTTGATGCCGTCGGTGTCCAAGGAAGTGCGCATCTCCATGACCGAACTGGATGCGATCCAGCGCCACCTGCGCATGTGCATCAGCACCCTGGAGATTCTGGGCAATACGCGGCCGGACCCGCGCGATGAACAGGCAAGCGCGCGGATGCAGGTGATGTTGAAGGCCGAGCACCGGCAGATCCGCGTGCAGTTGGTGGGGATGGCGCGGGCGTTGAAATCGGGGGTGACGGAGCGTTTGGAGCGTACCAGCCACATCGGGGTAGAACCCACACTGGACGCGCCGGTTTATAGCGCTTTGGATGGTTATCGCTTGTTGACCGTGCAATTGGCGCAGAACGTGGACGCAATGCGCCAGCGGCTGGCGAAGAGCGCCGGCCACTGGAAAATCTGAATTCGGCCGGCACAATAGGAAAATTCAGAAACGTTTACACATCTCAACGTTTTCACACTTTCCCTTACAAACTTTTCACGTTTTATTCACATCCCGAGCCGTAGTGTGAAGCCTCATCCGTTACAAATGCTTCACATCAAACCCGCCGCCCCAGCGGGTTTTTTTTGCCTGGAATTCGAGCTAGCGCGAGGCCTTGGCAACCGGTTCATTGGCCTGTTCGCGAATGGCGCGCTGGGTGTCCAGCACCTTGGCCAAGGCATTCTCGGCTTCCGGGCTCTGCTGCGGCACACGAATCGCCGCTGACACCAGGGTGATCAACTTGGCCATCACCTCGGCATCCGTGGCTGGACGGCCCAGGCTCATGGAGTTCATCAACAGGCGCAGTTCAGTGCCGGCCATGACCCCGGAAATCGCCTTGAGGGCAAATTGCAGGCGCACCCCCAACTCATTGCGTGGCAGGTCGGGCAAGGCCAGGGCGAAGGCTTCGAAGAAACGCTGGAACACCGGCTGGTAATGCACCTTGAGGTATTCCTGGATAAACGGCGAGGTGTCGCTGTAGACCCGGCCCAGGAACCGGATAAACGAACGCCCTTCCCCGCTGGCGCTGGCCGGGTCACTGCGCTCCAGGCCCATGGCCGGGGCAAACAGCACGCCGAGCAAGGTATCGCAATCGAGCGGGCCGTCGGATTCGGCTTCGCAGCGCGCGAGCAATTCCAGGCGCTGCTCGTTGAGCGGCTCCAGGCGTTGCATCAACAGGGTTTTCATCAGGGAATCCTTGTCCCCGAAGTGGTAGTTCACGGCGGCCAGGTTCACCTGGGCGCGCTCGGTAATCTGCCGGAGCAGCACGGCGTCATAGCCGTATTTGATGAAGAGAGCCTCTGTCGCATCCAGCAGTCGAGTCTTGGTAACGTTTGGAGCGCTGAGTTTCTTCGCGACCATAGGGGTTCCACGTGGGAAATATTGTTTTAAAAAATAATTTGATTTTTTATACCGGGGCGGCCTTTCGAAAGCAAGTAGTGACACTGCGCCATACTACTAAAAGCCTGTATAAACGGGCACATCACCGCTAGCTGAGACGTTTTTTTGCCCCTCGGAACGGCCGCTGGAAAAATCGTTTCAAAGGGTAAAACCGCTCTACATCCATGGCTGGCGGAGCGCCTGGAACACGGTTACTATTCAAACAATATTTTAAAAACAAGAAATAAAACCAGTCCGTGACGCGTACCAGGCAGCTCCCGAACTTGTTACAAGGATTTACCGGGGGCATGGAGGCACCGTCGAGACTGCAGGCGTAGTCATGATGACAGATATCCCCGCGCACCCAGGCTTGATCTCCCTGCAAGGCATCGGCAAGCGTTATCAGCTCGCCGGGCAAGAACTGTCCATTCTCAATGATGTGTGCCTGTCCATCGCCAGTGGTGACAGCTGCGGCATTCTCGGTGCTTCCGGCTCCGGCAAAAGTACCCTGCTCAACATTCTCGGCCTGCTGGACCTGCCCAACTGCGGCGAGTATCACTTTGCCGGTCACGATATCTTCAGCGCCAGCCCCGACCAATTGGCCGCGATCCGCAATCAGCAGATCGGTTTCGTGTTCCAGAGCTTCAACCTGCTGCCGCGCCTCAGCGCCCTCGACAACGTCGCCCTGCCCCTGAGCTACCGGGGTGTATCACGCCACGAGTCGGTGGAGCAGGCCCTGCGCATGCTCGACCAGGTTGGCCTGGCCGAACGCGCCCATCACCGCCCCGCCGACCTCTCCGGCGGCCAGCGCCAGCGTGTAGCGATTGCCCGGGCGCTGGTGGGCAAGCCCTCGGTGATCCTCGCCGACGAGCCCACCGGCAACCTCGACAGCACCACCGCGCAAGAGATCATGGACTTGCTCCTGGCCCTGAACCGCGAGCAACAGGTCACCCTGATCATCGTCACCCACGACCCTCACATCGCCGAACGCCTGGACCGCAAGATCCTGGTGCGCAACGGCGTGGTGCAAGAGGCTGGAGGCCTATGAGCCTGCGGGTCGAACAGAGCCTCAGCCAGTTGCTGCATGAAGCCTTCGTGAGCCTGCGCACCCTGGGCAAACGCTCGGTCCTGGCGCTGCTGGGCATTGTCATCGGCAGTTCGTCCGTGGTGGCCCTGATCAATATCGGCCACAACGCGGCGGTCGACGCCGCGATGATTTTCAAGGACATGGGCACCGACACCCTGGTGGCCCAGTTCCCCCCGAAAGGCAACAGCACTGCCCCGATGCGCGCCCGCCTTGATCTGGAAGCCGTGCGCGAGGCCGTGCCGGGCATCGCTCACATTGGTGCGCTCACTTTGTTCAGCGGGCCCATGGTTTTCCATGGCCGCACCACCAATGCGAACTTTGTCGGCACAACACCGGACATTAAAGACGCTATGCGCATCGTCGTACGTGAAGGCCGCTTCCTGTCCGTCTTCGACGCCAATGAAACTTATGGCGTGATCGGGGACCAACTCGCCCAAGCCTTGGGCGCCCCCGGCGATCCGATCAAACTGGGCGACCGCGTGCGCATCAATGACTATCTGTTTCTGGTGGTGGGCATTCTCCAGAGCCAGCCGCGCGCCATATTGATGCCCGTACAAGCCAACGAATCACTGTTCATTCCCGCCGAAGGCATGCGCCGTATCTACGCCACGCCGCAGATCGGCAACGTCATCATCCGCGCCACGCCCGGCCAGGACATGGAACGTATCGCCCACAACGCCGCCACCGAGCTCCAACGCCAACTCACCGACCACACGGTCGACATCCAGGTGCCTCAGCAAATGATCGACGGCATGACCCGGCAAAGCCGCACCTTTGCTTACCTGTTGCTGGCCCTGGGGGCTATCTCGCTGGTGGGGGGCGGCGTGGGCGTGATGAACGTGATGCTGATGAATGTCTCGGAGCGCCGCCGCGAAATCGGTATCCGCATGGCGCTGGGCGCGCGCCAGCGAGACATCCGCAACCTGTTCCTGCTCGAAGCGGTCACGCTGACCGCCGTGGGCGCACTGTGTGGCGCGGTACTGGGCATGACAGCCGCCTGGCTCTATGCGTGGATGTCGGGCTGGGCATTTGTGCTGGCGGCCGCCGCCTTGCCCCTGGGGGTGGGCAGTACTTTGCTGGTGGGGTTGTTCTTCGGGATCTACCCGGCGGTGTCGGCCTCCAAGTTGCAGCCGGTGGAGGCCCTGCGCGATGAATAAAGGCCTGTTGCTGGCCCTCGCCCTGGCAAGCCTGCCCTGCGCGGCGGCCGACGTGGTGATCAACCCATCGGCCCCCAGTACCACACGCAGCGGCTACGACCGCAGCGTTTCGCTGAACGCCCAGGTCACCACCATGACCCTGGGTGATGCGGTGTACCTGGGCCTGCGCAACAACCCGGCGATTCGCAGCGCGTACCTGCAGCGGGTGGCGCAGAAATTCGACCTGCGCGTCGCTGAAGACACGTTCAACCCCAAGCTCACCCTCAACAGCTACTACCGCAACACTCGCGGCTCGGCGGACAACTCGCGCAACGCCAACCTGGCGCCGAACGCAACCCTGCTCGGCGAGTATGGCACGCGCTTGAGCATGGCCTGGACCCAGCAACTGAACAACGCCGACCGCGCCGGGCGCTACCGCAGCGATGGCCTGGACCTGGCGATCATCCAGCCGCTGATGCGCGGCGCCGGCTGGGACGCCACCACCGCACCGCTGCGCCTGTCACGCCTGTCGGAACAGGCCAACCGCCTGAACCTCAAGGCCACCGTGGCGCAGACCATCAGCCAGATCATCGCCACCTACCGCGAACTGCTGCGCGCCCAGGAACAACTGAGCATCGTGCAGGACGCCCTCAAACGTTCCGGGACCTTGCTGGAGGTGAACAAGGCACTGATCGCCGCCGGGCGCATGGCCGAGTTTGAGATCGTGCAGACTGAAGCCGATATCGCCACCCAGCAACTGGGCGTGGAAGAGGCCCAGAACCAGCTCGACACCAGCCGCCTGGCCCTGCTGCGCCTGCTGGCACTGGACTTGTCGACGCCGATCCGCGCCAGTGAAGCCCTGGAGGCCAAGCCGATGGTCATCGACAAGCGCCAGGCCTTCAACCTGGCGCAGACCCAGCAGCCGGAATACCTTGCCGCCCTGCTCGGCAGCCAGCAGGCCGACCTCAACCTGGTAATCGCCAAGGACTCCGGACGCTGGCAAGTGGACCTGGTGGCCGGGGCCAACCAGATACGCGATGCCTACAACAACGACGCCGGCAATACCAACAACCGCACCTGGGACAGCTACGCTGGGGTGCA
Organism: Pseudomonas sp. GW821-FHT09A09; assembly: GCF_059418405.1. NCBI lineage: Bacteria > Pseudomonadati > Pseudomonadota > Gammaproteobacteria > Pseudomonadales > Pseudomonadaceae > Pseudomonas > Pseudomonas sp. GW821-FHT09A09. Next base: position 84,711 of record NZ_JBWKPU010000019.1, on the reverse strand, counting down.
GGTACAGATCCCCATCGGCGACATCAGCACGCGCCAAGCCGAAGTGCGCGCGCGGGTCAATGTGGAAGACCAGGAGATCCGCATCACCGACGCACGCCAGGAACTGGAGCGCAGCGTCAACGACGTGGTGCGTGACCTCGGCACTCGCTGGCGCCAATATGAAATCTCCCAGCGCGCGGTGGAACTGTCGCGGCGCAAGATCGAGATCGAACGGGAAAAACTCAGCGCCGGGCGCTCCACCAACTTTCAGGTGTTGAGCTACGAAACCGATTTGCGCAACGCCGAAAACGCGCAGCTTAATGCGCTGATTGCTTATCTGAACGCCCAGACCCAGCTCGATTTGACCCTGGGCATGACGCTGGAAAGTTGGGAAATCGCCCTCAATGACTACTAAAAACAAACGCCTGCTGGGTGCTGTGTTGATCGTGCTGTTGGCGGGTGCGGGCATCGCCCTGCTGAGCGTGCGCAGCCCTGCCGCCAACCAGACCGCCGCAGCCGAACAGTGGCTGGCAGTGAAACCCGACCCCCTGGTGCATCAGATTGGCCTGGTGGGCAAGATCGAACCCGACACCACCATCACCCTCACCGCGCCCTTCGACGGCAATGTGCAGGCCAACCTGGTGGAACAGGGCCAGCGTGTGGAGGCCGGCCAAGTGCTGTTGCAGATGGACCCGTCCACTCTCGAAGTGCAATTGCGCGATGCCTTGTCTGCGCAACTCAAGGCCCGACGCACCGTGCAGGAAATGCAGGATTGGGACAGCGGCACGACGGTCAGCCGCGCGCGTCGCACCCTGCGCACGGCGGAGATGACCGCCGGCAATAACCAACGCAAACTCACCGAAAGCGAGAACCTGTTCAAGCGCGGCATCATCCCGCGCAATGAGCTCGACGACCTGCGGCAACAAACCCAACAGCAGCAACTGGACCTGGCCTCGGCACGCAGTGAACTGCAACAGGCACTGGATCAGGGCAAAGGCGAGTACCGCCAGATCGCTGACATGGAGCTGACCAACGCCACGGTGAAATACGACGCCCTGCACAAACTGCTCGATGGCCGCGAGGTGAAGGCGCCGTTTTCCGGCATCGTGGTCCCGGCTCCCGGCAACAGCAGTTCGTCCCAAGGCGGCGGCAATAACAATGCCCCCGTGCAGGCTGGCAGCAAGGTGAGCCAGGGTCAGGTGCTGTTCGGCCTGGCCAATATCGAACGGCTCAAGATCGTCGCCAAGGTTTCGGAGCTGGACATCAACCAGTTGCATCAGGGCCAGGCCGTGGAGGTGATGGGCGACGGGTTCGACGGTGAACGGCTGACCGGTTCCGTCAGCGTGGTCAGTGGCCTGGCAATTGCGGGCGATAGCCAGGGCAGCGCTCAGTTTCCGGTGACCCTGTCGATTCCCAAGCTCACGCCGCAACAGTTACAGCGGGTGCGGCTGGGGATGAGTGCGCGGTTGACCATTGTGACCTACAACAATGAGCAGGCGATTGTGGTGCCGGCGCAAGCGATCAGCGGGGGTGAGGTGGAGTACCGGGAGGCGATGGACAAGCCGGTTGAGCGGGTGAAAGTCACCACCGGGCAGTCCACGCCACAAGGCGTGGAAGTGTTCGGCCTCAAACCCGGCTTCGTAAAGACCGGAAGCTAACCCACCCTTCCTCTGTGGGAGCTGGCTTGCCTGCGATAGCGGACTATCAGTTAATGCGATAGTGACTGACCCAGCGCTATCGCAGGC
>NZ_JBWKPU010000019.1:53878-82977 GCF_059418405.1 Pseudomonas sp. GW821-FHT09A09 | reverse complement strand
CCCCCCCTCCCCCCCCCCCCCCCCCCCCCCTCCCCCCCCCCCCCCCCCCCCCCCCCCCCCCCCCCCCCCCCCCCGCTCCCACATTTAGAGTTGTGTCAGCCTTGCGGCCAGGGCTTTGGCTTGCAGCGCCACATCGGTGACCGCCGTGCTTTCCCACCACAGGCCACGCAGCGGTGGGCCCATGGCGAACAAGCGCTGGCTGACCTGCCCCTGCGCATCCACCACAGCACCTGACTTATCCGCCGCGATCCCCAACGCCAATGGCCCTGGCTTGATCAGCCCACGCTTGAGCAACTGCTGCGGCAACGGCCGGGCCACGCGACGCCAGTCGTATTCGATGCCGCTGGAGTTGATCAACGCCGCGCCCGACACCTGGGTAAAAGCCTGTTCGCCCCGATAGCGCAGGCAAATGGTCACGCCACTGGCCGACACTTCCAGCCCTTTGTACGACGCCGCCCGAATGCGCAGGCGCCCTTCCCCATGCAAACGCGCCACCAGTTGCGCGCTCAACGGCGGCGAACGGTGGTGATGGCTTTCCCACCACGGCCGCACATGGCGTACGAACTGGCGTTTTTCAGGTTCGCTGGCCTGGCTCCACAAGCGAGCGATATGCGCCCGCACCGTGTCCAACGGCGCTTGCCAATCGATGCCCTGGGCCATCGCGATGCGGCACTGGCGGCGCACCTCGCGCAGCAATTGCAGCGGGCTGCGCAGGCGGTGATCTTCGGCGAGAAAATCCACCCAGCTCGGCGGTTGCCGGCGCACGTGGGGCAGTAGCCCATGACGCGAGAACACCTCGATCGGCCCACGGTGCCCGGCCTGCTCCAACGAGACCACGGCGTCCACCATGGTCAGCCCCGAACCGATGATCAGCACCGGCGCCTGCGGGTCGATCTGGCGCATGGCCTTGACGTCCCAGGGGTCAACCGACGCCGCGTTCAAGCCGCTTGACTCGGTTTGTGGCGTGCGCGCCGCCGGGAACATCCCGGTGGCCAACACGGCATAGTTGCCGCGTAATTGCTGGCCGTTGTCCAGCGTCAGCAACGTAGAGGCTTCATCCACTTGCAGGTCGACCACTTCCCCGCGCACATGCTCGACCGTCGACGCCGACAGCGCCCTGGCCTCGCTCAGGCGTTGCTGCGCGTACAAGCCGAAAATCCCGCGTGGCGGGAACAGTTCACAGATGGGCACGCGCTGCTGGTCCGACTCCGGCCAGCCACCGGCGCCGATGTAGTCGGTGAGCCATTGGGTCAGGTCGTCGGCATTGTCCGGGTCAACGCTCATGCGCGCCGCATTGCCGTTCAGGGTGTGACCCAGCTCGACGGCGCTGTAGGCCTCGCCACGGCCGAGTTCGGCACGCGGCTCGATCACCAGGATCTGGCGTTGGCCGGGCAGGCGCAGCAGTTGCACCGCCAGCATCGTGCCGCTCAGCCCGCCGCCGATGATCAGGACATCAGCGTTGCGGATGGATTCAGTCATGCAAATTCGCCCTTACTGTTTACCCAGATAAATGGTGTGCAAATCGCCCCGCGCCAGCAGTTCGGCCGCGCTGCCACTCAAGGCCACCCGCCCAGTATCCAGCACGTAGCCATGGGTCGCATAGGTGAGCGCGACGTTGATGTTCTGCTCGGCGATCAAAAAGCTCACCTGCTGCTCGCGATTGAGCTGCGCGATGATTTCGAAAATCTCTTGAACGATCATAGGCGCCAACCCCATGGACGGCTCGTCGAGCAGTACCAACGTCGGGCGCGTCATCAGCGCACGCCCGATGGCGACCATCTGTTGCTCGCCACCCGACGTTAACCCGGCACGGGTGTGGCGCTTGGTCTTGAGCCGGGGGAACCAGCTGTAAATGCGCTCCAGGTCCTGCTCCATGGCCTTGCGGCTCAGGCGCCGCACAAAGCCGCCGCTGCGCAGGTTGTCTTCCACCGTGAGTTGGCCGAACACATGGCGGCCCTCCAACACGTGGACCATGCCCTGGCGCACGCGCTGGCTGGGATCGATGCCGGCGAGGTCGGCGCCGGCGTATTCGATGTAACCTCGGCTGACCTCGGCCCGCTCGGCGCGCACCAGCCCCGAGATCGCCTTGAGCGTGGTGCTCTTTCCCGCGCCATTGGCCCCCAGCAACGCGACAATCGCGCCCTTGGGCACCTGCAGCGACACCCCGGCCACGGCGAGGATCGCGCCGTCATAGATCACTTCGATATCGTTGACCGTCAACAGCGACGGGCTCCCAGGCTCAATGGCGGGCTGGCTCATGGCTTATTCATCCCCGGTGCAGGTGCGCGGCGTCAGGCCTTTTTCCTTGGCGAACGCGGCGGACTTTTCATCAATCAGCGGGCGCAGCAACGCGCGGTCGGCGGCGATCCAGTCGCTGATCAGCGTCCAGTTGGCGCCGTCCCACTGTTGCACCCGCGCTGAACCACCGCCTTCGTGGTCGCGGCACGACAGCTTGAGGTTCTGCATCAGGCCGAAGTAGCCCATGGCCTTGAGACGTGCGTCGTCGATATTCAAGTGTTCCAGACCCCAACGGCCTTCTTCGCCGTTGAGCGGGCGCTTGCCGAACTTGGCCTGGGCGGTGCGGATCGCTTCCACCGCCACGGCCGCGTTCACCAGGCCGGAGTTGTAGTAGACGCTGCCGAAGTTTTTCAGGTCCTTGAGGTCGCTGTGGCCCTTGTCGAGGATGTATTGCTTGAGGCGCTTGTGGATCTCGAAGTCGGCACCGGCCGGGTACGGCGTGAGTGCCAGGTAGCCTTTGGCGGCGGCGCCTGCGGGCAATACGTCTTCGCTGGAACTGGCCCAGATATCGCCGATGATGTGGTCCACCGGGAAGCCGAAACGCGCCGCGGTCTTCACCGCCACCGGGGTGGACACGCCCCAGGTGCGCAGGAACACCCAGTCCGGATTGGCCTGGCGTACCTGGCGCCATTGTGCGGACTGCTCGTTGCCCGGGTCGGCCACCGGAATCTGGATGTTCTCGAAACCGTATTTCTCGGCCAGTAATTTCAGCGGGCCGAGGGTTTCACGACCGTAGGCCGAGTCGTGGTAGACCGTGGCGATCTTCTTGCCCTTGAGCTTGTCGAAACCGCCCTCGCGCTGGGCGATGTAGTTCACCAGCGTCGAGGCCTCGCTGTAGAAGGTCAGCATCACCGGGAAGTTGTAGGGGAACACCGTGCCGTCGGTGGCTTCGGTGCGGCCATAGCCGAGGGTGATCAGCGGGATCTTGTCCACTTCGGCCCGCTCACTCAAGGCATAGGCCGCCGGGGCACCGTTGGGTTGGTACACCGCGACCGGCGCGCCATCCAGGCCATTCTTGAAGCGCTCATAGCACTCGATGCCCTTCTCTGCCGTCCACTCGGTCTCGCATTCCTGCCACACCAGTTTCACGCCGTTGATGCCGCCTTCGACTTCGTTGATGTAGCGCAGGTAGTCGATCATGCCGGCCCACACCTGCACACCGCTTGAGGCGTAGGCGCCGACGCGGTAGGTGGCCAGGGGAATGAATTGCTGGTCGGCCGACGCCACGGCCTGGGGCACTGCGCCGGCCAATGCCGCCAGCGCAAAGGCCGCGCCGGCCAGGGATCGTTTCAAGGATGCACGCATGGAAGATTCTCTTAGGAAGTTAGAAACGCAGCGGCCACTGCCGCACACGGTCACGCAGGTTGTGCAACAGGCGAATCAAGCCCTCGGGTTCCCTAATCAGGAACACGATGATCAACACGCCAAAAATGATTTTCTGCAGGTTCTGCAACTGTCCCGCGTCCACCGAACCGCCGAACAGCGCCTGCCCGGCATGGCTGAGAAAGATCGGCAGCAAACTGATGAAGGCCGCGCCGACAAAGTTGCCAGCGATGCTGCCCATGCCGCCGATAATGATGATGAACAGGATCTGGAACGACCGGTTGATATCAAAGCTGCTGGCGCTGGCCGTGCCCAGGTAGGCAAAGGCCCACAGCGCGCCGGCGATACCCAGGTAGAACGAGCTGACCGCAAACGCCAGGCGCTTGTAGCGCGCGACCGGAATGCCGACCACGGCGGCGGCGGTGTCCATGTCGCGAATCGCCATCCAGTTGCGCCCCACCTGGCTGCGCACCAGGTTGACGGCGGTCCACGTCAGCACCAGCACGGTGACCAGGGTCAGCAGGTAGCGGCCCAGCGGCGTGTTGAGGTCCTGGCCGAACAACGAGAGTTTCGGTGCGGAAATGGTGCCCGACGAGCCGTAGTTGTAGAACCAGGGGAATTTGACGAACAGCCACTCCAGGAAAAATTGTGCGGCCAGGGTGGTGACCATCAAGTAGAAGCCCTTGATGCGCGAGCTGGGCAAGCCGAACAACAGCCCGACCAGCGCACTGATGATCCCGCCACCGAGCAGCGCCAGCGGCAAGCCCAGCTCCGGCAGGCGCAGCAAGAACCCGTAGGTGGCAAACGCGCCGACCGCCATGAAGCCGGCAGCGCCCACTGAGGTTTGCCCGGTGTAGCCGGTCAGCAGGTTCAGCCCCAACCCAGCCAGGGACAACACCAGGAACGGGATGAGGATCGCATTGAGCCAATAGTCATTGCCCCACAACGGCACCACGGCAAACGCCAGCACCAATAGGCCAATCAGGCTCCAGGGCACGCGCCGCTGGATCAGCAGCAACGGCGCGGTTTCTTGAACAACAGGGATCGACATGGTTTCAGACTCGCTCGATAGCACGCTCGCCGAACAGGCCAGCGGGACGGATGTACAGGAAGGCCAGGGCCAGCACGTAGGCGAACCACGGCGTGATGCCGCCACCGATCAGCGGGCCGATGTACACCTCGGCGAGGTTCTCCGCCGCACCGACGATCAACCCGCCGACAATCGCCCCGCCAATCGAGGTGAAACCGCCGATGATCAGCACCGGCAAGGCCTTGAGCACCACCAGCGACAACGAAAACTGCACGCCCTGGCGCGCGCCCCAGAGCAAACCGGCCACCAGCCCGACGATGCCAGCCACGGCCCAGACGATCTGCCAGATGCGGTTGAGGTTGATGCCGATGGACAGCGCCGCCGTGGTGTCATCCGCCACAGCGCGCAGCGACACACCGATGCGGGTCTTGTTGAACAGCAGCGCCAGTACCGTCACCAGCACCACGGCAGCGGCGGCCGCAATCAGGTCGAACTGGCTGAGCATCAGCGGGCCGACAAACAACGGCACATCGTCGATGCCCAGGTCCAGGGCGCGTACCTGCGAGCCCATCAAGCCCTGGGCGAGGCCTTCGATGATGAACGACAGACCGAGCGTGGCCATGAACAAGGTGATCTGCGAGCGGTTCACCAACGGCCGCAACACCAGGCGCTCGATCAGCAAGGCGCCGACGATCATCACGATCACGGTCAGCAGCAACGCCAGGGCAAACGGCACACCTTGATCATGCAGGCTGACAAAGGTCAGGGCCGCGAACAGCAGCATCGAGCCCTGGGCAAAATTGAACACGCCGCTGGCCTTGTAGATCAGCACAAAGCCGATGGCGACCAGCGAGTACATAGTGCCCGCGAGCAAGCCGCCGAGCAGGGTTTCAAAGAAGAAGGTCATGGGTGCACCGCCCCCAGGTAAGCTGCGATCACCTCGGGGTTGGCCTGGACGTCGGCGGGCGTGCCGTCGCCGACCTTGCGCCCGTAGTCGAGCACCACCACGTGGTCGGACAGGCCCATCACCACGCCCATGTCGTGTTCGATCAACACCACGGTGGTGCCGAGGTCGCGGTTCACGTCGGCGACGAAACGCGCCATTTCCTGTTTCTCTTCGGCATTCATCCCGGCCATCGGCTCATCCAGCAGCAACAGGCTGGGCCCGGCGATCAGCGCCCGGCCCAACTCCACACGTTTTTGCAGGCCGTAAGACAGGTTGCCCACCAGCACGTCGCGGTGGGCTTGCAGTTCAAGGAATTCGAGGATGCCCTGGGCGCGCAGGCGGAAGGCTTCGGCCTCACGACGTGCGCGAGGCAGGCCCAGGGCCTGTTCGATGAAGGTGCTGCGCGTATGCCGCGACAGGCCAGTGAGAATGTTGTCGATCACGCTCATCTTCTTGAACAGCGCGTTGTTCTGGAACGTGCGGCCGATGCCCCGGCGCGCTGCACCCAGCGGGTCGATGCGGTGGAAGCGCTGGTCTTCGAACACGATCTGGCCAGCGTCAAAGCGGTACACGCCGTTGAGCACATTGAGCAGCGAGCTTTTGCCCGCGCCGTTGGGCCCGATCAGCGCGCAGATTTCCCCGCGTGCGACCTCGAAGGACAAGGCATTAATCGCCTTGACCCCTTTGAACGACAGCGAGATATCCCGCACCTGGAGGATGGCTTGGCTCATGCGATGTCCCGTTTGAATTCGGCCAGCCAGGCGGGCTCGGGGGTGGTTTTGAGGGGTTGCCAGATATAGGCCAGGCGCTGGAAACCAAGCAGCTTGCGCACGCGGTTTTTCAGCAGCCGGCGCAGGCCGCTTTGCGGGTGGGCGATGGCCCAGTCGCACAGGCGCCGGCGCCAGGTGCCGTGGGGGGCCAGGCGGTGTTCGATTTCATCGGCCAGGTGCTGCAAGCGCGCGGCAGACAACAGCAGGCCAGTGGGGGCGACTTCGCGGCGATCGCGTTGCGCCGAGGCCAGGCTCTCCGGGAACGCCAGGCCGTGACCGCTGTTGAGCCATTGCTCCAGCAACACCGCCAGGCCGCCCTGCCAATGGGTACCCTCCTCGCTCCACAACGCGGTTTCACCGGTGGGTTGCCACCAGCGGGCGAGGTGCTGGGCAGGGTCCACCGGGCCCAGCAGTTGGGCGAAATCCAGCAGGTTGGCAGACTGCCAATGCTTTATCTGCTGGCGGTTTTGGGTGAAAGAATGGGTGGGGTGAATGCGCCACAGGTGCTGTTGCAGCGCATCGGGTTCCAGGTTGTCGGCCAGGGTCAGCACCTGCCCGCCGATGGATTGGGCGGCCAGGGCCAACAGCAACAGGTTGGGTTCGAACGCACCGCTCAGGGCCAGGCGCGATTGCTCGCCGAAACCCTGCTGGCGCAAGCCATCGGCCAGGCGCTCGACATCGCGCAGAGCGTCGATCCAGCGCCAGGCGTACCACTGGCCCTGGCGCTTATGGCGCAGGGCCGTGTGCAACGGCGTGATCTGCGCCCAGTGGTGCAATTGTTCCAGGGCCTTGGGCAGGTGGCCGAGCAGTTCTGCGGGCCATTCCAGCACCAGCGGCCGTTTGAGTTCGTGCACGCTCATAGGGAGTACTCCTATTTAGGGTTAAGCGTGCGGTGGTCCGCTGGCTAAAATCGATCAAACAATGAAGATCAACTGTAGGAGCCGGCTTGCCGGCGATGGCGGACTGTCAGTTAATGCATTTCTGCCTGACCCACCGCTATCGCCGGCAAGCCGGCTCCTACATTGGTTGGGGTGTTTCAGTTAGATTGAGTGGGCCTTGAGGTCGCGGTAGCCGGCGCCGGGGTGGTTCGCGCCCAGCCGGGCACCGTCGCCAAACAGCTTTTCGCGCAAGGTGCCCTGGGCGTACTCGGTCTTGTACACGCCACGCTTCTGCAACTCCGGCACCAGCAAGTCCACGGCGTCGATGAAGGTCTCGTGGGTCAGCGCGTAGGCCAGGTTGAAGCCGTCCACGTCAGTGTCTTCCACCCACTCCTGCAACAGGTCCGCCACGGTCTCAGGGCTGCCCACGAACAGCGGGCCAAAGCCGCCGATGCCGACCCAATCGGCCAGTTCGTTCGGCGTCCAGACCTTGTTCGGGTCCGCCGTGGAGAAGGCTTCCACCGCCGATTGAATGGCGTTGGTGTGCACATGCTTGAGCGGCTCGTCGGGCTTGAACTGGCTGAAGTCGATGCCGGTCCAGCCGGAGATCAGCGCCATCGCGCCTTCGTAGCTGACGTAGGATTTGTATTCCTCGAACTTGGCCTTGGCCTTGGCGTCGGTCTCGCCAACGATCACCGTCTGCAGGTTGAAGATCAGGATTTTCTTCGGATCACGCCCGGCCTCGGCCGCGCGGCGGCGGATGTCGGCGACAGTCTTTTTCAGCAGCACCTTGGACGGCGCGGCAACGAACACGCATTCGGCCTGTTCGGCCGCGAACTGCTTGCCACGGCTGGACGCCCCGGCCTGGTAGAGCACCGGCGTGCGCTGGGGCGATGGCTCGCACAGGTGGATGCCAGGCACCTGGAAGTGTTTGCCGACATGGCGGATCTCATGGATCTTGCTCGGGTCGCTGAAAATCTGCCGTTCGCGGTCACGCAACACCGCGCCCTCCTCCCAGCTGCCTTCCCAGAGTTTGTAGCAAACCTCCAGATACTCCTCGGCGTAGTCGTAGCGCGCGTCGTGTTCGGTCTGGGCTTTCTGGCCAAGGTTCTTGGCGCCGCTTTCCAGGTAAGACGTGACGATATTCCAGCCGATGCGGCCCTTGGTCAGGTGATCGAGGGTCGAGAGACGACGTGCAAACGGGTACGGATGTTCGAACGACAGCGAAGCGGTCAGGCCGAAGCCCAAGTGCTCGGTGACCAGCGCCATCGGCGCGATCAGCGACAGCGGGTCATTGACCGGCACCTGCGCCGCCTGGCGAATCGCCGCGTCGCCATTGCCGTTGTACACGTCGTAGATGCCGAGCACGTCGGCGATGAACAGGCCGTCAAACTTGCCGCGCTCGAGGATCTTGGCCAGGTCGGTCCAGTATTCCAGGTCCTTGTACTGCCACGAGCGGTCACGGGGGTGCGCCCACAGGCCGGGGGATTGGTGGCCGACGCAGTTCATGTCGAAGGCATTCAAGCGAATTTCACGGGCCATTAAAGCACTCCGTTGAGGTGGTAGTTGCCGACGATCTGGTATTTGGCACGCAGGGGATCATCAAGGGTCGACGGCAGTTCGGTGCGTTGGCCGGTCAATTCGAATTCGGCGTTGCTCGCGGCGATGAGCGCCTCGGCGGCAGCGATCTGCGCTTCGGTCGCGGCGACAGGGCTAGGGTGGGTTTCGGCGCGTTCCAGCAACGCGGCGGCCACGTCGACGCGGATCTGCAAATCGCCAAAACGGCTGATCACGTAGGGGTCGTCGCTTTTTTCAACGTGGCGGCGGGTGCTGTCCAGCAACTGGCGCGCAAGGTTCAATGCGGTCATAGGTAGTCCTCAGTTCCAGGCATGGCGCGCAGGCTTCACGCCGTTAAGCACGAAGTTGCCGATCAGGTGGTATTTCCAGCGCGCCGGGTCGTGCAGGGTGTGGGTGCGGGCGTTGCGCCAGAAACGGTCGAGGTTATGTTTGCCGGTCACCGAGCGCGTGCCGGCCAGCTCGAAGAGTTTGCTGCTGGCGAGCAACGCGGTTTCGGCCGACAGCACCTTGGCCTGGGCGACCACTAACGAGGCATGCGCCACGCTGTCTTCGCTCGGCTCGGCGAGGGCGCGGTCTACGGCCAGGCCGGCTTTGGCGAGGATGGCTTCGGTGCCATGTACGCGCCATTGCAGGTCGCCGATGGCGGCAATGGTGAACGGGTCTTGCCAACCGTGATCCTGTTGGCTGTCTATCCAGGGCCGCGCCTGGCGGGCGTAGAGCTTGGCGTGTTCGAGGGCACCGACGGCGATGCCGGTATCCACCGCTGCCTGGATAATCTGTGAAATCGGGCCGTTGGCCGTCGGCTGATCGAAGGCCAGGTGGGCCGGTATCACCGCGCTGCGCGGCACCGTGACACCGTCGAGGGTTACGCCGCCGCTGGCGGTGGTGCGCTGACCGAAGCCGTCCCAGCTGTCGATCACGTTCAAGCCCTGGGCGTCGCGCTCGACAAAGGCAATGAAGGCCTGGCCGTGTTCATTGTTGCCGACCGTGGGCACCAAATGAGCGAACAGCGCGCCGGTGCAGTAGAACTTCTCGCCATTGATTTGCGCGGTGTCGCCGTGGAAGCGGATCTGCGTGTCAAAGGTGCCAGCGTTTTTGCTCTTGGCCTCGGAGAAGGCGTTACCGAAGCGATAGCCTTGCAGGACTTTGCCGAAGTAATACTGCTTTTGTTCCTCCGTGGCCGTTTGCAGCAGGATGTCCACCACGCCCAGGTGGTTCTGCGGAATCTGCCCCAGAGAGGGGTCGGCAGCGGAGATCAACTTGATCACCTCGGCCACCGTCACATAGGACACCTCGGCGCCGCCGTAGGCCTTGGGAATAGTGATGCCCCACAAGCCGCTGGCAGAGAACTCATCAAGCTCGGCCACCGGCAGGCGCCGCTCGCGGTCGCGCACGCTGGCGTCGACGGCAAAACGTGCGGCCAGCCGCTTGGCGACCTCGATGGCTTCCGCGTCCGAGCGGATGATATGGGCAGGGTGTTGAGGGTGGGCTGACATGGGCCGACTCCAGGCTCCGATGGGATATCGGAGGGATTGCAGGAGTCGTGCCTGAATTTAATACCCAATAAAATCAGCCAGTTGCTGGCTAATCAGGTGTTGGGGTGGCGTTTCAAACCAGCAAAGTGTCCATCCACTGTTGCCGGGCGAACAGTTAGATCACCACGTTGCGCACAAACCGCACCGGCACGTCGCCGTCGTTGCGATAGCCATGCACGTGACGGCTGGCGAACATGTAGAACTCACCGGCGGCGACGCGCTTGTCTTCCTCGCCCACCAACAAGGTGAGGCAGCCTTCGAACACAAACAATTGCACGCTCCAGCCATCCGGATCGGGATCTGGGCTGTAGCGATCGCCCGGCTCCAGCTGCATCTCCCACAACTCAACCTCGCGCCGCGCCGTGGCCTTGGCCAGCAACACCGCCTTGCTGCCTGGAATTTCACCGGCCCAGGCCAGCTCGTTGATGCGGCTGTGGTCGGGGGCGTCCGGCGCCTGGATCAGGTCGCTGAATGCCACGTCCAGCGCTTCGGCCACACGGTCGAGGGTGGACAGGCTGACGTTCTTCTCCCCCGCCTCGATGGCCACCAGCATGCGCCGGCTGACCCCGGACTTTTCCGAAAGCGCGGTCTGGCTCAAGTCGGCGGCATGGCGCAGGCGACGAACGTTCTGGCTGACGTGCTGCAGGACCGAGGCCCGTTGTGGATTTTCTTTGTGCACTATATTGCTCAATGGGTGGGTGTGCGCAGTATACTGCCCAGCGTGCGGCGCATTGTGCGGTCCGTGCCTTTCCCTTGCAAGACCGAGCCGCCATGACCACCCCGAACGCCTCACCCCGTTTCAACCGTTTCAGTAAAGCCGAATGCATCCTGGTGGTGATCACCATGATCTGGGGCGGCACGTTTTTGCTGGTGCAGCACGCGATGACCGTCAGCGGCCCGATGTTTTTCGTGGGCCTGCGATTTGCCGCGGCCGCCATCGTGGTGGGCTTCTTTTCCTTGCGCACCCTGCGCGACCTGACCTTGTTCGAATTGAAGGCCGGTGTATTTATCGGCGTGGCTATCATGTTTGGCTACGGGCTGCAGACCATCGGTTTGCAGACGATCCTCAGCAGCCAGTCGGCGTTTATCACCGCTTTATATGTGCCATTCGTACCGTTGCTGCAATGGTTGGTGCTGGGTCGTCGCCCGGGCTTGATGCCGAGCATTGGCATCATGCTGGCGTTTACCGGCTTGATGCTGCTGACCGGGCCGGCGGGCGCATCGCTGAATTTCAGCCCGGGCGAAATCGCCACGCTGATCGGCGCGGTGGCGATTGCCGCTGAAATCATCCTGATCGGCGCCTTTGCCGGCCAAGTGGACGTGCGCCGGGTGACCGTGGTGCAACTCGCCACCGCCTCGGTGCTGTCCTTCATGATGGTGGTGCCGATGGGCGAAGCGCTGCCGGGGTTCTCATGGTTGCTGCTGTTCAGCGCAGTGGGGTTGGGCCTGACCAGCGCGGTGATCCAGGTCGCAATGAACTGGGCGCAGCAAAGCGTTTCGCCGACACGCGCCACGTTGATCTATGCCGGTGAGCCCGTGTGGGCAGGCGTGGTTGGGCGAATTGCCGGTGAGCGCTTCCCGCCGATTGCAATGCTGGGGGCAGCGTTGATTGTGGCGGCGGTGATTGTGAGCGAGATGAAGACCAAGGGGCAGAGGGCGGCAGAGCGAGAGGATGCGTTGGAGCAGGAACGAATAGGTTGATGCCCACCGACCACCCCGGCTTTTGATCTGCTTTGCTTTTGATCTTGATCCAAGGCGCCCCGTCAACCACGCTGGCCGAATGCAGGCTTGAATCCGTGGCTAACCCGGCAGGACGCCGGGTTAGCCGTCCTGGGCCAAGGATGGCCCATGACGGCGGCCCACGGATTCAAGCCGGAGAGAGGGTACACCGAGCCTAGGCGAGGTGCCGAGTGGTGGGGCGAGGACCTTTTGGTTACTTTTGGGTCCTTCCAAAAGTGACCCGCTGTAAGAGCGGAACCATAAGTGGCCGTTACCGCAGGAACGGATATGTACACAGACATACCGCTATCGCAGGCAAGCCAGCTCCCACATTTGACTGATTTACACCTGATAGAACCGGGTTGGCTGGATGGCCGCCATCGCGGGCAAGCCCGGCTCCCACAGGGATCGCATTTCAATATTGACGCCGGTGCAACAGTGCCAAGTAGGCATTTTCAGCCTACCTTGTAGGATCCTGCCACATGTTGCCGTTTGGTGATCGTGAAAGCGGCACGTATGATGCATCCCAAACTCCCGCAGATTAGAAGCCTATGTCCCTGATAGTTCTACTGCTTCTGCCGTTCATTGGCAGCTGTCTGGCGGCCATGCTGCCGCACAATGCACGTAACACCGAATCCCTGTTGGCCGGCCTTGTGGCCCTGGTCGGCACCATTCAAGTCGCCCTGCTCTACCCCCAGATCGCCCACGGTGGCGTGATCCGCGAAGAATTCATGTGGTTGCCCAGCCTCGGGCTGAACTTCGTGTTGCGCATGGACGGGTTTGCCTGGCTGTTCTCGATGCTGGTGCTCGGCATCGGCACGCTGGTGTCGCTGTATGCGCGCTACTACATGTCGCCGGACGACCCGGTGCCGCGTTTCTTCGCGTTTTTCCTGGCGTTCATGGGCGCCATGCTTGGCCTGGTGATTTCCGGCAACCTGATCCAGATCGTGTTCTTCTGGGAACTGACCAGCCTGTTCTCGTTCCTGCTGATCGGCTACTGGCACCACCGCGCCGATGCACGGCGTGGCGCCTATATGGCGTTGATGGTCACCGGCGCGGGCGGCTTGTGCCTGCTGGCGGGCGTGATGCTGCTGGGGCATATCGTTGGCAGCTATGACCTGGACCAGGTGCTGGCGGCGGGCGATCAGATTCGCGCGCATTCGCTGTACCCGGTGATGCTGGCCCTGGTGTTGATCGGCGCCTTGAGCAAAAGCGCGCAGTTCCCCTTCCACTTCTGGCTGCCCCACGCGATGGCGGCGCCCACGCCGGTGTCGGCGTACCTGCATTCGGCGACGATGGTGAAGGCCGGCGTGTTCCTGCTGGCCCGCCTGTGGCCGTCGCTGTCCGGCAGCGAAGAATGGTTCTACATCGTCGGCGGTGCCGGCGCGCTCACCCTGCTCCTCGGCGCTTACTGCGCCATCTTCCAGAACGACCTCAAGGGCCTGCTGGCCTATTCCACCATCAGCCACCTCGGCTTGATCACCTTGCTGCTGGGCCTCAACAGCCCGCTGGCTGCCGTCGCGGCGGTATTCCACATCCTCAATCACGCCACCTTCAAGGCTTCGTTGTTCATGGCCGCAGGCATCATTGACCATGAAAGCGGCACCCGGGATATCCGCAAGCTCAGCGGCCTGGTCCGGCTGATCCCGTTCACCGCCACGCTGGCGATGGTTGCCAGTGCGTCCATGGCCGGGGTGCCGTTGCTCAACGGTTTCCTGTCCAAAGAGATGTTCTTCGCCGAGACCGTGTTTATCTCCTCGACCGCCTGGGTGGAGTTCGCCCTGCCGGTGATCGCCACCATCGCGGGCACGTTCAGCGTGGTGTATGCCCTGCGCTTTACCGTCGATGTGTTCTTCGGCCCCACCGCCACCAACCTGCCCCACACGCCGCACGAACCGCCACGCTGGATGCGCGCGCCGGTTGAACTGCTGGTGTTCACCTGCCTGCTGGTGGGGATCTTCCCGGCCCAGGTGGTGGGCTCGATCCTTGCCGCTGCGGCCTTGCCGGTGGTCGGCGGCGTGCTACCGGAGTACAGCCTGGCGATCTGGCACGGCTGGAATGCGCCGATGATCATGAGCCTGGTGGCCATGAGTTGCGGCGTGGTGCTGTACCTGGTGCTGCGCAAGCAACTCAAGCGCGGCCGCTTCAAATACCCGCCGATCATCAGCTACTTCAACGGCAAGCGCATGTTCGAGCGCTGCCTGGTGGTGATGATGCGCGGCGTGCGCAAGATCGAGAAACGCATCAGCACCAAGCGCCTGCAGACCCAGCTGTTCCTGCTGGTGCTGGTGGCAGTGGTCGGCGGCATGATCCCGATGCTCAACAGCGGCCTCAGCTGGGGCGACCGCCCGAAAATCCCGGGTTCCATCGTGTTCGTCACCCTGTGGCTGCTGGCAATCGCCTGCGCCCTCGGCGCCGCCTGGCAAGCCAAGTACCACCGGCTGGCAGCCCTGACCATGGTCAGCGTGTGCGGCATGATGACCTGCGTGACCTTCGTGTGGTTCTCGGCGCCGGACCTGGCGCTGACCCAGCTGGTGGTCGAAGTGGTCACTACTGTGCTGATCCTGCTCGGCCTGCGCTGGCTACCACGGCGGATCGAAGAGGTCTCGCCACTGCCCAGCTCCTTGCGCAAGGCACGCATCCGCCGCCTGCGCGACTTCCTGCTGTCCACCGTGGTCGGTGGCGGCATGGCGTTGCTGTCCTACGCGATGCTGACGCGCCAGACCCCCAACGACATTTCTTCGTTCTACTTAAGCCGCGCCCTGCCCGAAGGCGGCGGCAGCAATGTGGTGAACGTGATGCTGGTGGACTTCCGGGGCTTCGACACCCTCGGCGAAATTACCGTACTTGGCGCTGTGGCGCTGACGGTCTATGCGCTGCTACGGCGATTCCGTCCATCCAAAGAGAGCATGGAGTTGCCGCCACAACAGCGTCAGCTGGCACCGGACGTGGCCACCGACCTGGTCAACCCGCGCCAGGCCAGCGACACCGCGCTGGGCTTCATGATGGTGCCAGCGGTGCTGGTGCGCCTGCTGCTGCCGATTGCGCTGGTGGTGTCGTTCTACCTGTTCATGCGCGGCCACAATCAGCCGGGCGGCGGGTTTGTCGCCGGCCTTGTGATGTCGGTGGCGTTTATCCTGCAATACATGGTCGCCGGTACGCAGTGGGTCGAGGCGCAGATGAGCCTGCGGCCGATGCGCTGGATGGGCTTCGGCCTGCTGTCTGCAACCCTCACCGGGCTCGGCGCGTTATTTGCCGGTTACCCGTTCCTCACCACCCACACCTGGCATTTCAGCCTGCCGCTGCTGGGTGATATCCATATCGCCAGCGCGCTGTTCTTCGACGTCGGCGTGTACGCGATGGTGGTCGGCTCGACGCTGTTGATGCTCACCGCCCTCGGCCACCAGTCGGTGCGCGCGCACAAACCGAGCAACCAGGCCAAAGCCGTGGCCGCCACAGAAGGAGCCGCCTGATGGAAGAAGTCATCGCAATTGCCATTGGGGTCCTGGCGGCCTCCGGCGTGTGGTTGATCCTGCGACCACGGACCTTCCAGGTGGTGATGGGCCTGTGCCTGTTGTCGTACGGTGTCAACCTGTTCATCTTCAGCATGGGCAGCCTGTTCATCGGCAAGGAGCCGATCATCAAGGACGGCGTGCCGCAAGACCTGCTCAACTACACCGACCCCCTGCCCCAGGCGCTGGTGCTCACGGCCATCGTGATCAGCTTCGCCATGACCGCCTTGTTCCTGGTGGTGCTGCTCGCCTCCCGAGGCCTGACCGGCACGGACCATGTGGACGGCCGGGAGCCCAAGGAATGACGTGGATGAATCAACTGATCGTCGCGCCGATCCTGCTGCCGCTGATGACCGCCGCGTTGATGCTGATGCTGGGCGAAAAACGCCGCCCGCTGAAAGCACAGATCAACCTGGTCTCCAGCATCATCGGGCTGGGCATTGCGATCCTGCTGCTGTACTGGACGCAAAAAGGCGGCCCCGGCTCGATTGGCGTGTACCTGCCGGGCAACTGGCAGGTGCCGTTCGGCATCGTGTTGGTGGTGGACCAACTGTCGGCGCTGATGCTGGTGCTCACCGGCATTATCGGCGTGAGCGCGCTGCTGTTCGCCATGGCCCGCTGGGACCGCGCGGGCACCAGCTTCCACGCGTTGTTCCAGGTGCAGATGATGGGCTTGTACGGCGCCTTCCTCACCGCCGACCTGTTCAACCTGTTCGTGTTCTTCGAGGTGCTGCTGGCGGCGTCCTACGGCTTGATGCTGCACGGCTCGGGCCGGGCGCGGGTGTCGGCGGGGCTGCATTACATCGCGATCAACCTGCTGGCGTCGTCGCTGTTCCTGATTGGCGCGGCGATGATCTACGGCGTGACCGGAACGCTGAATTTTGCTGACCTGGCGCTGAAAATCCCGCTGGTGCCGGAGGCGGATCGTGGTTTGTTGCACGCCGGTGCGGCGATCCTGGCGACGGCCTTCCTGGCCAAAGCCGGTATGTGGCCGCTGAACTTCTGGCTGGCGCCCGCTTATTCTTCGGCGAGCGCGCCGGTGGCGGCGATGTTCGCGATCATGACCAAGGTCGGCGTGTACACCGTGCTGCGCCTGTGGACCCTGCTGTTCTCTGGCCAGGCCGGTGCCTCAGCGCTGTTTGGTGGCGACTGGCTGGTGTACGGCGGCATGGCAACCATCATCTGCGCCGGCTTGGCGATGGTGGCGGCGCAGCGGCTGGAGCGCATGGCCAGCTTGAGCATTCTGGTGTCGGCGGGGATTCTGCTGTCGGCCGTCGGCTTTGCTCAGCCAAGCTTGACCGCTGGCGCGCTGTTTTACCTGGTCAGCTCGACGCTTGCCTTGAGCGCGCTGTTCCTGCTGGCCGAGTTGATCGAGCGTTCGCGCTCGGCCAACGACTTGCCGCTGGATGAAGAAATCGACGCGCTGCCCAAGGCCATGGAGTCCCTGCACCCGCGTCCCGGCGTGAACCTCGACGATGAACAGCAAGCCGTGGTCGGCCAGGTGATTCCCTGGACCATGGCGTTCCTGGGCTTGAGTTTTATCGCCTGTGCCCTGCTGATCATCGGCATGCCGCCGCTGTCCGGGTTTATCGGCAAACTCAGTTTGTTGAGTGCACTGGTCAACCCGCTGGGCCTGGGCGTCAGCATCGATGCGCCGATCCGCCCTGCTGCGTGGGGCCTGGTGGCGCTGTTGATCCTCTCCGGCCTGGCCTCGCTGATCGCCTTCGCGCGCCTGGGCATCCAGCGCTTCTGGACCCCGGAAGAGCGCCCTTCGCCACTGCTGCGGCGCTACGAGTGCGTGCCGATCTTCTTCCTGCTCGGCTTGAGCATCCTGCTGACGTTCAAGGCGGAGCCGCTGATGCGCTACACCCAGGACACCGCCGTCAGCCTGAACAACCCGGAACACTACGTGATGGCAGTGATGGCAACGCGCCCGGTGCCGAGCCCTGAAGCCAAGGCCGCCGCGCTGGAGGTGCAACCATGAAGCGCCTGCTCCCTGCCCCGTGGTTGTCGTTGGCGTTGTGGTTGTTGTGGCTGGTGTTGAACCTGTCCGTGAGCCCCGGCAACCTGTTGCTGGGCGCAGTGCTGGGCTTTCTCGCGCCGCTGATGATGGCGCCGCTGCGGCCGTTGCCGATCCGCATTCGCCGCCCCGGGGTGATCATTCGCCTGTTCTTCCTGGTGGGTCGCGATGTGATCGTCTCCAACCTGCAAGTGGCCTGGGGCGTGCTGATGTGCGGCTCGCGCCCGCCACGCTCGCGTTTTATCAAGATCCCGCTGGACCTGCGCGACCCCAACGGCCTGGCTGCACTGTCGATGATCACCACCGTGGTGCCCGGCACCATCTGGTCGGAACTGGCGCTGGACCGCAGCATCCTGCTCTTGCACGTGTTTGATCTTGAGGAGGAAGCGCCCTTTATCGAGCACTTCAAGTCCACTTACGAGCGGCCCCTGATGGAGATCTTCGAATGAGCGCCCTGCTCTCCAATGCGATCCTGTTCAGCCTGTTCCTGTTCTCGCTGGCCATGGTGCTGACGCTGATCCGCCTGTTCAAAGGCCCGTCGGCCCAGGATCGGGTACTGGCACTGGACTACCTGTACATCCTGGCGATGCTGATGATGCTGGTCCTGGGCATTCGGTACGCCAGTGACACCTACTTTGAAGCGGCGTTGCTGATTGCGCTGTTCGGCTTCGTCGGCTCGTTTGCCCTGGCGAAATTCCTGCTGCGTGGCGAGGTGATTGAATGATGCCGTTATGGGTGGAAGTGATCGTGGCGGTGCTGCTGGTGCTGAGCAGCGTATTTGCGCTGATTGGCGCGATCGGGCTGCTGCGCATGAAAGACTTTTTCCAGCGCATGCACCCGCCTGCATTGGCTTCGACGCTGGGTGCCTGGTGCGTGGCGTTGGCGTCGATTATCTATTTTTCGGTGCTCAAGTCCGGGCCCGTGTTGCACGGGTGGTTGATCCCGATTTTGTTGTCGATCACGGTGCCGGTGACCACGTTGCTGTTGGCACGCACGGCATTGTTCCGCAAGCGCATGGCCGGTGATGATGTGCCGGCCGAGGTCAGCAGCCGGCTCCTACAGTGGGATTTTGCTAGGCGAAAGATCGGATGTGCGCCGCTAAATCCGCCAACCCGGCATCATCCGCCCGCGCATGGTCATGGGACGAGATATAGCCTTCATAGGCCTCGAAGAACTTGTCCACCTTCGAACTCAACGGTTTGAACGCACTGTCCGACCCGGTGCCGTGCATGGGAAACAACTTCGCGTGCAGGTGATCCACGCCATAACCTTCCAGCATCATCCCGGTACGCGCCACATCGGGAAACGCGCGGTCGATCAGCAACGCAGTCTTCTTGGTCGCCACGATCAACGCCGACAACACTTCATCCGACTGCGCAAACGCATAGCTGCCGTAATGCTGTTTGGGGATTACCACGCTGAAACCCGGGGTATTGGGGAAGATCGAAAGGAAGGCCATGTGCTGGTCGTCTTCCCACAGGATGTGGGCTGGGGAGGTTTTTTTAACGATGCTGCAGAAAATACAATCCATTTTAATCACTGCCATTTTCGTCGTGGGCCGGGTCGGGAAGTTATCTAAAGCTACGATTGGGCGCACGTCAAAACAAATAGGAAAAAGGAGATTCACCCCCCATGGAAATCAAGTGTTCGGTATTTATCGCAGCCAGCGTTGACGGTTTCATTGCACGGCCTGACGGCGACATCGAGTGGCTTCACCGCCCGGAATATGAAATCGCCACCTTGAATGGCGTGACGTATGAACACTTCATTGCCAGCGTCGATGCCTTGGTCATGGGTCGCAAGACGTTGGAGAAAGTCCTGTCCTTTCCCGAGTGGCCTTATGAGGGTTTGCCGGTCATCGCGCTGTCTCGCCAGGCGCTGGAGATTCCCGCGCATCTACAGGGCAAGGTGGAAGTGCTGGCGGCGGATGTGGGCACACTGGTCAAGCAGTTGGCCGAGCGCGGCATGAAGCATCTGTATATCGACGGCGGGCAGACGATCCAGGCGTTTCTTGAGGCGGGCCTGATCGACGAGCTGATCATCACGCGCATTCCGGTGTTGCTGGGGCAAGGCATTGCGTTGTTCGGCGTGATCGGCAGCGAGCACGCGCTTCGCCATCTTGGCACAGAGGTTTCGGCAAACGGCTTTGTGCAGAGCCGCTATGCCATTGCAAAAACCTGAAACCACACACCTGTAGGAGCTGGCTTGCCGGCGATGGCGTACTCTGGGCCGACCAAGATGCTGAGTACATATCCATTTCTGCGGTAACGGCTGCTATGGGTTCCGCCCTTACGGCGGCTCACTTTTGAACAGCCCAAAAGTAAGCAAAAGGCTCTTTCCCCACCACTCGGCACCTCGCTTAGGCTCGGCGTGCCCGAACCCAGGCTTGAATCCGTGGGCCGCCGTCATGGGCCATCCTTGGCCCAGGACGGCTAACCCGGCGTCCTGCCGGGTTACCCACGGATTCAAGCCTGCGTTCGGCCAGCGTGGTTAACGGGGCGCCTAAGATCAAAAGCAGACGCGGCGGCCTTAGAGCCGACCGGTGATGGGTGTCGTGCTCGGCCTACTGTAGGAGCTGGCTTGCCGGCGATGAAAACACCTCGGTGGATCAGGTACACCGAGCAGATGCCATCGCCGGCAAGCCGGCTCCTACAGTGGATCTAGCAAGCCGTTAAAATGATGTGCAAAAAAAGCCCCGAACCGGTCGGGGCGTTTTTTTGTTCACCGTTTACCAATCAAGCCTGATCAGCCAAGCGCCAGGTGGTGCCACCCTTCCCGTCTTCCAACTCCACTCCCATGGCGGCGTATCAGTCACACATGTACTGGCTGACACTCCGCATTCGCGGGCAAGTCGAATCGCCGCACCGCCGCTCCCACATTTAGATTGGGGGGTCACCATTGGTCCGGTGGTGCTGCCCAGCAAAAAAAAGCAGAATTTTCCGACAGCTCTTTAGGGTTGTCCCTCGGAAGATGGCTGCCTAATCTTCGGCGGTCGCTGCAAATTCAGCGACCGGGTTTCGCAGCCCGGTTAAACTCTAGACGCACAGCGTCCACCTCAGATAGCGGGCGCTTTTTTATGCCTGATGTTATGGCGGCTGTGCGCGGGATACCTTCGGGTATGCCGGGTGCCTAGAGTCCCGGTCTGCGAACCTGCGTACAGCTGCCACCCAGGTATCGTTTCGCAGCGATGGGGGCGGCTCCATTACTCTAGGAGCTTTGTCATGATTAAAGACAGTCCAAATCCGCCGCTAGATTCAACCGCATTTCACACCGCCGCTCATCGAGCAATTAACCACTATTTGAATGTATCCGAGAGACCAGAGCCATCTACTCAGGGGACTAATTTGTTTAACGTACGCGAAGGGTTAGACGTCGAGACACTTCTGATCAATGCGTCGGAGGACATTAGCTCTGTTCAGGCGCTCACTAGTCATCTAGCGTTCGAAATCGAAGGCGCTCCACGTGACGTAGCGCTAGGTATTTGTCGAATTCTGGAGGGGATTCATCTCTTGGTAGAGCGCGCACTAGACCACCGTTCGTCTAGATAAGCACATAAAAATTCCACATACAGTCCGGGCGCATCTTTTAACGTTTGTATAGGATCGCCCGATCATCAATAGAAAACTTTCACCAAGTGGGAATATTGAACAACCTACCAGAGGCCCCATCATCATGTAGCACACGAACAACTTCATGATCAGGAAATTTAAACCCCGCAGGAAGGTCAGACTCAATCACCGTCAGTATATATTGAAACCCATTCATACTAGAAGCGGTTCGCACATACTCTATAAACTCAAGTTTCTTCCTATCATCCAACGTCTCCAAACCTCCGTCGTGATAAAGAACGCGAACAAACTTTTCCTCTGAGTACGCAGACATAACAGCCAAATCGAAACCAATACAAAGTATTTTTTTATAACTATGACCGTCACTTTCACCCGTAATAATTCCGTCAGGACCGATGAGCCCTGCAAAATACTCGAGATTCCCTTCGCCATTCTGCTCAGTTGTTATCGCACCGCTCTTATTCAAAATTTCTGAAATACAATCTACAAACACATCTTTAATTTTATTATAAACCTCCCCCTTACCATTTATAACCTTTTCACGATTAACGCGAATCCGCTCCACCGTATTCGTTTTTTCACGAACCAGCTCTCGAGACTCTTCTTCAAGCTTCTTTAAAGACTCACTAAGCTCGAGGCCTTTATTAATCTCCGATATACTTAAATTTATTTCCGCCAACCTACCTGCAACTTCTTTATATTTTGAAAAAATATCATACGAACTCAGATAAGACAGCTTATTCGATCGCTCCGAGTTTAACTCATCTGTTCTACTTGTGACCTCCTCAAGCGTCTGCTCAAGCTCCGAGGTTTGCTGCTGAACAAACTCCTTACGCTCCGAAGTTATCTGGCGATTAAACTCGACCAAATCAGAGTAGGAGCGTTTTATTTGATCACCAAACACCACGCCTGCCTCCTCAAATAACTGAGCAACAGACTCAAGATCAAAGCGCCCACTATCTACCGCTGCAGTTTTTTGAAGCTTCCTAAGTCTTGCAGTCAAATAATATTTGACTCTATTTAGGTCCTCTAATTCAGCATCAATATCCCCAGTCAACTCTTCAATATATTTTTTATCTGACTCATCGAAATTCAGGTTATCCAACTGCCAGCTCAAGCTTTTAGATATTTCAATTTGACTTTGAAGGTGCTGACTTAAAACCTCGCCCTTGTCTCCCTGAGTAGACCCAAGAACTTTTTTCAAATCAGCCAGCTTAACCCCTAGAAGATCTATTTCGTTTCTTAACTCATAATTCCTTACAAGAGCTTGCGCTTGAAATCCAAGTATATGACCTAAATACGGCTTCCAAAACACATGCTGCCCTCGAAACTTATCCAGTTTAAAAACCTCTGTGTAATCTTCTTGAGAACGAAGACAATAAGCTACTGCATCCCTATAATTCCACGCCCCAACAACAGCAAGATCCAAGTAAGACTCCAGCAACGTTTTTGCGATGTTAATGGGTTCATCTTCATAATCCCAAGACACTCCATCACCACGAAAATACTGACGACCTTCGCTGTGCTTCTTAATCGAGATCTTTGTATTTCTCGACACCCCCCTTCTGATAGTTATATAACCACCCGAATTTAAAATTAACTCAATAAAAATACATACTTGGTAAAAACCGCCGGAAACTTAAAAAGAAAAAACTCTGGGCTCCGACCTTTAAGAAGGCAAAAGTCTATTAACTCAGCAAGCTTTGACTTCCCCAGATTATGCGCATCTTTCTGTAAATTTTCGGGATGAAATATCTGACCTAGAACCACATTGAAGCCACTGCAAAAGTCAATCGTCTTAAATTCGCCTTCGAAATTCGAATAAATCCTTGATATTTTCATTTCCCCACATACTCTAAAATGTCATTTCTTGGATGATATTGAACAAGCCCCAATAAAAATAGGAGCTCAAGTGCCCCCTCAAATAAATAAGATGCACGCTTTTCGTGACTTACGAGCTTGCCATATAAATCCGAGTAAGGCTGGACCCTATACTTTCTAAGCACCGACAACAAAAATGCCGACACTGACAATATTGTTAAATCGGGGTGTGCATTCTTATTTGGCAACAGCAGCATGTTCTTCACCAATATCGCAATGATAATACATGTAATATATCATTAGCCTTGTAAGTGGCTTATTCATTCTCAAATCGCCATCACGCTCCAAGAGCAAATCAATTATTTTTTCAAGAACATGCTCAAATTTCTGATCTGGGCTATGAAATACACTTATTTTTGCTGCGAGTTCTTCAGCACTTTGCATGTATAGCTTTTGCAGCTCTTCATTTTCCGGCATAGCAAGAAATTCTTGTACCTGATACATCTCGCCGATTTTCTTCTTGATCACACCACCGTAAGAGTCACTTAGGTTATTGATCTGATTTTTTAGATCAAAACTGACCCTAACAATTCTGCGCGTAGCATCTACGGCCTTGATAGCCTGTAGATTATTTTTTAGGGTTACGATAATTTCAGCCAATTCATCCGGCTCGATATTAAGCGGCATATCAAATGGATTCAGGCCAACAGCTTCAGGGATATGCTTAAATCTTTTGAAGTAGTTCTCAAACTGCTCAACACCGATTAACCCAACACTGGAAGATTCCAAACCAGTCTGAAAAGATATATAGTTGCGTATATTTAAAGCCGCATTAGCCGGCAGCTTCCTATTAGAAAATAGAAAATAGTTTTTAAGTAAATCGCTCTCTATCAACTTAATAATTTTTGGGATTTCACCATCAATTTCCGAGGAGGCGGTTCCAAAAAATTCACCATCTGAAAATTTCTTGTTATATGCAGAAGTATGCTTTGCTTGTATTATCGTCACCCCCGTCCAAGGCTCAGCAATACTTGGATATGAGTTCGCCTTACCTTCAAACCTCGAGTCTCGCCCACCATCTTTCCCATCGGAAAAAGTTTCAGTACCGAACCCAAGCAACTCATAGCAGAGATGGATCACCAATGACTCGAACTGTCCGGGTGACAAATGACTGTACTGAAATCTCACTCACCTACTCCCTGTAAAAAAGGCGGTTTCCAGCCCTTTCCATCTGAATGTTATGAATCACTCATAGCAAGCGAAGAATCATAATGCCATCATCATTACAGAGGCACACCTATCACTGCAAGAGAACCTTGGATATCAGTGGGTAGGCTACATTCGACTCTGGGCATCAAGTACCAAGCTAAAACAGCCAAAAAAAAGCCCCGAACCAGTCGGGGCGTTTTTTGTTCAGCGTTTACCGATCAAGCCTGATCAGCCAAGCGCCAGGTGGTGCCACCCTTCCCGTCTTCCAACACCACGCCCATGGCGGTGAGTTGGTCGCGGATACGGTCGGATTCCGCCCAGTCCTTGTTGGCACGCGCCGTCAGGCGCGCCTGGATCAGCGCATCCACCTCAGCCGCATCCACACGCCCTTCGGCGCCGGCTTGCAGGAAGTCTTCAGGCTTCATTTGCAGAACCCCGAGCACGCTGGCCAGTTCTTTCAGGCGCGCCGCCAAACCTGCCGCTGCGTCGAGATCGCTCTCGCGCAGGCGGTTGATCTCGCGCACCATCTCGAACAGCACCGCGCAGGCTTCCGGGGTGCCGAAGTCGTCGTTCATGACTTCGGTGAAGCGGGCCACGAAGGCTTCGCCGCCGGCAGGCGCTACGCTCGGCAGGCCTTTCAACGCGTGGTAGAAACGCTCCAGGGCGCCTTTCGCGTCCTTGAGGTTGTCTTCCGAGTAGTTGATCGCGCTGCGGTAGTGGCTGGACACCAGCAGGTAGCGCACAACCTCAGGATGGTACTTTTCCAGCACGTCGCGAATGGTGAAGAAGTTGTTCAAGGACTTGGACATCTTCTCGCCATTGATGCGGATCATGCCGCAGTGCATCCAGGCGTTGGCGTAGGTCTTGCCGGTGGCCGCTTCGCTCTGGGCGATTTCGTTTTCGTGGTGCGGGAACTCCAGGTCACTGCCGCCGCCATGAATATCGAAGGTCTCGCCCAGGCAGCAGGTGGACATCACCGAGCATTCGATATGCCAGCCCGGACGGCCCGCGCCCCATGGCGACTCCCAGCTCGGCTCGCCCGGCTTGGTGCCTTTCCACAGCACGAAGTCCAGCGGGTCTTGCTTGGCTTCGTCCACTTCGATACGTGCGCCGATACGCAGGTCTTCGATCTTCTTGCGCGACAGCTTGCCGTAGCCCATGAACTTGGCGACGCGGTAGTACACGTCGCCATTGCCCGGGGCGTAGGCGTACCCTTTGTCGATCAGGGTCTGGATCATGGCGTGCATGCCCGGGATGTGGTCCGTGGCACGCGGTTCCATGTCCGGCTTGAGGATGTTGAGGCGCGCCTCGTCCTCGTGCATCGCGGCGATCATGCGCTCGGTCAGCGCGTCGAACGACTCGCCGTTTTCGTTGGCGCGGTTGATGATCTTGTCGTCGATGTCGGTGATGTTGCGCACGTACGTCAAGTCATAGCCGCTGAAACGCAACCAGCGGGTCACCAGGTCGAAGGCCACCATGCTGCGGCCGTGGCCGATGTGGCAGTAGTCGTACACGGTCATGCCGCACACGTACATGCGCACCTTGTTGCCATCCAGCGGCTTGAAGACTTCTTTGGTCTTGCTGAGTGTGTTGTAGATCGTTAGCACAACGGCTTCCTTAGAGAATCACTGGCCCCACGAATCACGCAAGGTCACGGTACGGTTGAATACCGGGCGACCGGGTTTCGAGTCCTTGATATCTGCGCAGAAGTAACCTTCGCGCTCGAACTGGAAACGGTCTTCCGGCTGTGCTTCGCCCAACGAGGGTTCGGCACGACAACCAGTGAGTACTTGCAGGGAGTCAGGGTTGATGTTGTCGAGGAAGCTGGCGCTGTCTTCGGCCTTCTCAGGGTTCGGCGAACGGAACAGGCGATCGTACAGGCGCACTTCGCACTCGATGCTGGCGGCAGCCGGCACCCAGTGGATCACGCCTTTGACCTTGCGGCCTTCCGGGTTCTTGCCCAGGGTGTCCGGGTCGTACGAGCAACGCAGTTCGACGATGTTGCCATCGGCGTCCTTGATCGCTTCGTCGGCGCGGATCACATAGCTGCCACGCAGGCGCACTTCGCCGGCCGGTTCCAGGCGCTTGTAGCCCTTTGGCGGCTCTTCCATGAAGTCATCGCGGTCGATGTAGATTTCACGGGCGAATGGCAACTTGCGCACGCCGAGTTCTTCTTTCTGCGGATGACGCGGCAGTTCGAGGTTGTCGACCTGGTCTTCCGGGTAGTTGGTGATCACGACTTTCAACGGACGCAGCACGCACATGGCGCGCGGAGCGTTGGCGTCGAGGTCCTGGCGGATGCTGAATTCGAGCATGCCGAAGTCGACCACGCCGTCGGAACGGTTGGTGCCGACCATGTCGCAGAAGTTGCGGATCGACGCCGGGGTGTAGCCACGGCGACGGAAGCCCGACAGCGTGGACATGCGTGGGTCGTCCCAGCCGTGCACGTGCTTCTCGTCAACCAGTTGCTTGAGCTTGCGCTTGCTGGTGATGGTGTAGTTCAGGTTCAGGCGGCTGAACTCGTACTGACGCGGGTGCGCCGGCACCGGCAGGTGCTCCAGGAACCACTCGTACAGCGGGCGATGGCTTTCGAACTCCAGGGTGCAGATGGAATGCGTGATGCCTTCGATGGCGTCCGACTGACCGTGGGTGAAGTCGTAGTTCGGGTAGATGCACCACTTGTCGCCCGTCTGGTGGTGATGGGCGTGGCGGATGCGGTACATGATCGGGTCGCGCAGGTTCATGTTCGGCGAGGCCATGTCGATCTTGGCGCGCAGTACGCGGGCGCCGTCCGGGAACTCGCCGGCGCGCATGCGGGCGAACCAGTCCAGGTTCTCTTCCACTGAACGGTCGCGGAACGGGCTGTTCTTGCCCGGCTCGGTCAAGGTGCCACGGTATTCCTTGGCCTGTTCCGGGCTCAGGTCGTCGACGTAGGCCTTGCCGGCCTTGATCAGTTCGATGGCCCAGTCGTGCAACTGGTCGAAGTATTGCGAGGCATAGCGCACTTCACCGGACCATTCGAAGCCCAGCCACTTCACGTCGCTTTCGATGGCGTCGATGTATTCCTGGTCTTCCTTGGCCGGGTTGGTGTCGTCGAAACGCAGGTGCGTGACGCCACCGAACTCCTGGGCCAGGCCGAAGTTCACACAGATCGACTTGGCGTGGCCGATGTGCAGGTAACCGTTGGGCTCTGGCGGGAAGCGGGTGACGATCTGCGTGTGCTTGCCCGAATCCAGGTCCGCCTGGATGATCGGGCGCAGGAAATTGACCGGGACGGCAGGTCCGGCCTTGGAATTCGAGGTAGGGTCGACAGTGGGCTTGCTCATAGGATCCTTGAACAGACAAGTACGTGGCCGGGCTAGGCCGACAAAACAAAGGCGATATCATAGCCGATGCTGTCAAGCACCTGACAGAGCGAGGCCGAAAACTGCTGCATTTATTGCATGGGCGGTAAAAAACCACCTCGAAATTCCTGCAGGTCACGCTAAACTGCGCGCCTTGGCCGCAGTTTCGCCATACCGGTCGTGGTGCCCCGGGCACCCAAACCCACGAATTCCCTGAAAAGAGTAGTGAACATGACTCAAGTCAAACTGACCACCAACCACGGTGACATCGTCATCGAGCTGAACGCCGAGAAAGCGCCGATCACCGTCGCCAACTTCATCGAGTACGTGAACGCCGGCCACTACGAAAACACCGTTTTCCACCGTGTCATCGGTAACTTCATGATCCAGGGCGGCGGTTTCGAGCCAGGCATGAAAGAAAAGAAAGACAAGCGCCCAAGCATCCAGAACGAAGCGGACAACGGCCTTTCCAACGACAAGTACACCGTCGCCATGGCCCGTACCATGGAGCCGCATTCGGCCTCCGCGCAGTTCTTCATCAACGTTGCCGACAACGCCTTCCTGAACCACAGCGGCAAGAACGTGCAGGGTTGGGGCTACGCGGTATTCGGTAAAGTCACCGAAGGCCAGGACGTCGTCGACAAGATCAAAGGCGTGCAGACCACCGGTAAAGCCGGCCACCAGGACGTTCCGGTAGAAGACGTTATCGTCGAGAAAGCCGAGATCATCTAAGCGTGATCCTGCTTATTTCAGATTTGCATCTGGAAGAGGAACGCCCGGACATTACCCGGGCGTTTCTGGATCTGCTCCACGGTCGCGCCCGTGGTGCCCAGGCGTTGTACATTCTGGGGGACTTCTTTGAAGCCTGGATTGGCGACGACGGCATGACCCCCTTCCAGCGTTCGATTGGCGAGGCTCTGCGTGAGCTGAGCGACAGCGGCACCCCGATTTTCATCATGCACGGCAATCGCGATTTCCTGATCGGCAAGGCGTTCTGCAAAGCCGCAGGTGCCACCTTGCTCAAAGACCCGAGTGTCGTGCAACTCCATGGCGAGCCTGTGCTGTTGATGCACGGCGACAGCCTCTGCACCCGCGACGTCGGCTACATGAAGCTGCGGCGCATCCTGCGCAACCCCATCGTGCTGTTCATCCTGCGTCATCTGCCGCTAAGCACCCGCCACAAGCTGGCGCGCAAGCTGCGCAGTGAAAGCCGTGCGCAGACGCGCATGAAGGCCAACGACATCGTCGATGTGACCCCCGAAGAAGTGCCACGGGTGATGCAACAGTTTGGCGTGCGCACCCTGGTCCACGGCCACACCCACCGCCCCGCCATTCATAAGCTGCAGATTGGCGACCAGGCGGCCAAGCGCATTGTGCTGGGGGATTGGGACAAGCAAGGGTGGGCGTTGCAGGTGGATGAGCAAGGGTTTCAGCTGGCGGCGTTTGACTTCGTCAATCCGCAGCTGGCTTTGCCCCACCCACTGTAGGAGCCGGCTTGCCGGCGATGGCGGTTTGTCAGCTTGCACATAGGCTGACCGGTAGACCGC
>NZ_JBWKPU010000019.1:0-53868 GCF_059418405.1 Pseudomonas sp. GW821-FHT09A09 | reverse complement strand
TTCTCCCCCCCCCCCCCCCCCCCCCCCCCCCCCCCCCCCCCCCCCCCCCCCCGGCTCCTACAGGTTGTGCATAGGGCGGCCAGGATCAGTGGCCCGAAGCCTCTGGCCCAGCCTTCGCACCAAACGGCGGCTTGGCCAGCCACACCAGCAACATCAACCCCATGAACATCCACCCCAGCAACGTGAAGTAATCCACGGTGGACATCATGTACGCCTGGCTGGTGAGGATCTGGTCCAGCTGCGCATACGCCTTGTGCCCTGCCCCGCCCAGCGCCTGCAACGCATCGCGGGTCGCCGAGTCGTAGGTGGTCATGTTTTCGCTCATGTACGCATGGTGCTGGTCCGCCCGGCGAATCCAGATCCAGGTGGTCAGCGATGCCGCAAAGCTGCCGCCCAGGGTCCGCAGGAACGTCGCCAGGCCGGCGCCGTCGGCGATCTGGTGTGGCGGCAAGTCGGACATCAGGATGCTCAGGGTCGGCATGAAGAACAGCGCCACGCCAATGCCCATGAACAGCTGCACCAGGGCGATGTGCTGGAAGTCCACCTCATTGGTGAAGCCCGCCCGCATGAAGCAGCTCAAGCCAATCGCCAGGAACGCCAGGCCCGCCAGCAGGCGCAGGTCGAACTTGTGCGCGTACTTGCCCACGAACGGCGACATCAACACCGGCAAGATACCGATCGGCGCCACCGCCAGGCCCGCCCAGGTGGCGGTGTAGCCCATCTGGGTTTGCAACCATTGCGGCAGGATCAGGTTGATGCCGAAGAAGCCCGCATAGCCCAGGATCAACACAATGGTGCCGATACGGAAGTTACGGTAGGCGAACAAGCGCAGGTTGACCACCGGGTGCTTGTCGGTGAGTTCCCAGATCACGAACACCGCCAGGGCAATCACCGAAATCGCCGCGCCAATGATGATGAAGTTGGACTCGAACCAGTCCAGGTCATTGCCCTTGTCGAGGATGATCTGCAACGCACCCACCCCGACGATCAAGCTGAGCAGGCCCACATAGTCCATCGGCTGGTAGCTGGTTTCCACTGGGCGTTTCTTCAGCTGCGAACGCACCACCATCACCGCAAAGATGCCGATGGGCACGTTGATAAAGAAGATCCACGGCCAGCTGTAGCTGTCGGTGATCCAGCCGCCGAGGATCGGCCCGGCAATCGGCGCTACCACCGTGACCATCGCCAATAACGCCAGGGCCATGCCGCGCCTGGCCGGGGGGTAGACCGCAATCAGCAGCGTCTGGGTCATCGGGTACAGCGGCCCCGCCACCAAGCCTTGCAGCACCCGGAAGGCGATCAGCTCGGGCATGGAGGTGGAAATGCCGCAAAGAAATGAGGCCAGCACAAACAGGATGGTCGCCCACAGGAACAGCTTCACCTCGCCGAAGCGGCGGCTCAGCCAACCGGTGAGCGGCAAGGCAATGGCGTTGCTCACCGCAAACGAGGTGATCACCCAGGTGCCCTGCTCCGAACTCACGCCCAGGTTGCCGGAAATGGTCGGCAACGCCACGTTGGCGATGGTGGTGTCGAGCACCTGCATAAAGGTCGCCAGCGACAGGCCAATAGTGGCCATCAACAGGCTGGGTGGCGTGAAGGAGGCGTTATTGCTCATTAGCGTTGCACAGCCTTGGGAGCAGCGAGGCTGTTGTCATGGATCAGCTGGGTGATCATGGCGTCGGCTTCGGCCAGTTGGCGGTCGTACACGTTGGTGGTGAACGAGGCTTTTTGCGGCGCTTGTTGCGCCAGTACCGGGCCGCTCTGGTCGTGCAGGTCAACGTTGACCACTGTCGACAAGCCTACGCGCAGCGGGTGCTTGGCCAGTTCGTCGGCGTTGATGTGGATGCGCACCGGCACCCGTTGCACGATCTTGATCCAGTTACCGGTGGCGTTCTGCGCAGGCAGCAGGGCAAACGCGCTGCCGGTGCCGGCGCCGAGGCTGTCGACGGTGCCGCTGAACTTCACGTCGCTGCCGTAGATGTCCGACTCGATATCCACTGGCTGGCCAATGCGCATGTTGCGCAGCTGGGTTTCCTTGAAGTTGGCGTCGATCCACAGCTGGTCCAGCGGGATCACGGCCATCAAGGCAGTGCCTGGCTGTACGCGTTGGCCCAGTTGCACGGTGCGTTTGGCCACATAGCCGGTCACCGGCGCGATCAAGGTGCTGCGCGCATTGGTCAGGTAGGCCTGGCGCAACTGGGCAGCGGCGGCTTGTACGTCCGGGTGGGACGAGATCACGGTGTCATCCACCAGCGCGCTGCTGGTCTTGAACTGTTGCTGCACGTTGGCCAGGGCGTTTTGCGCCGAGGTCAGGTCGTCGCGGGCGTGGGACAGTTCTTCCTGGGAAATCGCGCCGCCGGCAGCAAGGTTCTTACGACGGTTGTAGTTGTCCTGAGCCTTTTGCACGTTGGCTTGTTGCGCCAGTACCTGGGCCTTCATGCCGTCGACATTGCTGTACAAGCCGCGCACTTGGCGCACGGTGCGGGCCAGGTTGGCTTGGGCACTTTGCAGGGCGACGGCAGCGTCGTTGGGGTCGAAGTTGATCAGCACCTGGCCTTCGTGCACCAGGTCGCCATCGTCGGCGCCGATGCTGACCACGGTGCCGGTGACAAGCGGGGTGATCTCCACCACGTTGCCGTTCACATACGCGTCATCGGTGCTTTCATTGAAGCGGCCGTAGAGTTCATACCAGCCCCAAACGCCCACGACACCGAGGATGACGATCAGCGCCAGGCCGATCAGCATCACTTTGCGCTTGCGTGGGTTGGTGTCTTTTTCTGTTGCGGCGTTGCTGTCGGCAGTGGCCATGACTAATACCTCAGATTATTCCGTACGCGTTGCTGGGGTGGCTGCTGCCACGTTTGCGGCGTTGTATCCGCCACCCAGGGCCTGCATCAATTGAATCGACAGATCGATCTGCGCAGCGTTCAGGGTCGCCAGCTGACGCTGGGCCTGCAGCAATTGCTGCTCGATGCTGAGCACATCCAGGTAGTTACCGATGCCCGAGCTGTAGCGCTGCACGCCGGTGTCGTAGGACTGCTGGGCAATGTCCGCGGCATGTTGCTGGGCCTGGATCTGCCGGCCGGTTTCGCGTAATTGCACCAGGCTGTTACCGATATCGCCCAGGGCCTGCACCAGGGTTTTGTTGTACTGCGCCACCGCCAGGTCGTAATCGGCGTCGCGGGCATCGAGGTCGGCGCGCAGGCGACCGCCGTCGAAGATCGGCAGCGAGATAGTCGGCGCAATGCTGAAGAAGCGGCTGGCCGAACCGAACATCGCATCCCCCAGCAACGACTCGGCCCCGGCGCTCGCGCTCAGGTTGAGGTTGGGGTAGAAGCGGGTCTTGCTCGCGGCCACGTTCTTGCTCGCGGCCTCTACGCGCCAACGAGCGGCGATCAGGTCGGGACGGCGGCCCAGCAGTTCGGCCGGCAACACCGAAGGCACGGCGACGGCGCTGGGCTTGAGCACGTTGGGGCGGGTCAACTCGCCGCCCCGGTCCGGGCCTTTGCCCAGCAGCACCGCCAGGGCGATCTTGGCGCTCTGCAGTTGTTTTTCCGCGTCGATCAGTTGCGACTCGGAGCTGGCTTCCAGGCTTTCGGTCTGCTGGTACTGGTACTGGCTGTCGATGCCTGAATTCAGGCGACGCTTGCCCAGGTCGAGCATCTGGCGGGTGCGCTTGAGGTCGTCGTTGGCCAGGTCACGCACGATGTGCGCCTGCCCCAGGTCGCTGTAGGCCTTGGCCACGTTGGCAGCCAGGGTCAGGCGTGCGGCCTGTTGGTCGACTTCGGCGGCACGCGCCTGCCCCAACGCAGCTTCCCAGGCGGCGCGTTGGCCACCCCACAGGTCGAAGTTGTAATTGAAGCTGGCGCCGATGTTACGCACGGTAGCGTAGGCATCGCCTTCACCGCGCGGGTCTTGGTCCTTGGCCAGGCGCGAACGGCTGACGCCGGCGCTGGCGTCCAGGGTCGGCATGCGCGCGGCGTCGGCAGCAAAGGCGGCGGCTTCGGCCTGGTGGGCACGGGCGCTGGCCACTTGCATGTCGGGGCTGTTTTGCAGGGCTTCCTGGATCAGGCCGTCGAGTTGTGGGTCGCCGAGGCTTTTCCACCAGTCGGCAGTGGGCCAGGCGGCGGGCGACAGGGTCGCGCCGCTCAGGGATTTACCGGTTTGCAGGGTGTTGGCGTCGAGGCGTTGGCCCTGGGTGTCGAGGCCGCTGAAGTTGGCACAACCGGCCATGCTCATCGCCACCAGCACCAGGCTCAGTGCACGCGTTTTCATTCTTTACCTACCCGCAGCAGGGTGATGGAGTCACCTGCGGCTATCAGAATTTTCTTGAGAATCCGCTCCAGCGCTTCCAGCTCGCCGGGCTCCAGGGAGCCCGCCAACTGGTTCAGGGCGTCGGTGCCGACATGGGGCAAGGTGTCCGCCAATTTCTGGCCTTCGGCCGTCAACACCAGCTGAACCTGGCGACGATCCTGGGCGCTGCGCTGGCGTTCGAGCAGGCCCTTTTGCTCCAGGCGATCGAGCATGCGGGTCATCGAGCCACTGTCCAGCGACAGGTGGCGGCACAGCTCGGCCGGGGTGTCGATGCCATAGAGCGCCATGATCACCAACACCTTGAACTGCGCGGCAGTGATGCCGTACGGCTCCATGTGGGTGTCGATGATGCGGTCTTTGAGCAGTGCGGCGCGGCCGAGCAACAAGCCGAGGTGGCAGTTGTGGAAGTTGTCGGGGGTGAAGTGTTTCATTGGGAAGTCACCTTATTACTGCCTAGGCAGTGAATGTATGACCAGATGTTACTGCTTAGGCAGCGAATGTCAAATGGAATAATTAGCTTGCTTGCTAATTGACCGATAAGCGGTGGCTCACGGCGCAATCAGCGTGCGCCGCGACGCACCATCAACAGCACCAGCCAGGGCCCGCCCACCAAAGTGGCGACCAGCCCAGCAGGCATTTGCTCGGGGAACACCAACTGCCGGCCCAGCCATTCGGCCAGCACCATCAACGTGGCGCCGAACAACGCCGACAGCCACAGTTGCTGCATCGGGCGACGGGCGCCGGCCAGGCGGGCAATGGGAGGTGCCAGCAAGCCAACGAACGACAGCGGGCCCACTAGCAGGGTCGCAGTGGTGGTCAAGACGCCGGCGAACAACAGGATCAACAAGCGTGCTCGGCTGACCGGCACGCCGACACTGGCCGCCGTGCCCTCCCCCAACGAAAACGCCAGCAGCCAGCGGCTGAACAGCGGCACCAGACACAGGCCGATGACAAACACCGCCGCACTGGCCCAGGCCATCGACGCCGGCAGGTAATACAGCGAGCCCATCATCATCTGCAGCATCAACCCGGCGCGCGGGTCACCACTGGCCAGGCTGGCGCTGACCATCGCCTGGGCCCAGGCACTCACCGACACCCCCACCAACAACAGGCGCTGCGCGGTGAACGCTCCCCTGCCAAACCAGAGCAACGCGCCCAGCGCCGTCAGTGCACCGGCCAGGCAGGCAACGAACAGCACCGCAGCCGAAGGCTGTGCCACCAGCAACACCACTGCAATCACCCCCAGCGCACCACCGGAACTCACCCCCAGCAAGTCCGGGCTGGCCATCGGGTTGGCGGTGAGCCGTTGCAGCAAGGTCCCGGCCAATGCCAGTAAACCTCCCGCCGCCGCGGCAGCGACGGTGTGAGGCACCTGCCAGAACAACAGCGCGCTGAGCTGTGACAGGCTGGCGACCTGCCAGCCGTGCAGGCTGCGCGACACTGCCAACGACAGGAACAGGCTGAGCAGCAGCAACCCCAGCGTGCGTCCGAGGGCAAATCGCGCCTCGCCGTGCGTGTTCAAGCGCCAGCCACTCGACGGCCCCTGACGCAAGCGCGGCAGCAGGAACACCAGCAACGGCACGCCCAACAACGACGTGACCGTGCCCGTAGGAATCAAGTGGGCCGCAAACGGGCCGGCACTCGACACCTGCAACACAATCTGGTCAGTGGCCCACAACAGGCCTGCGCCAATGCACGCCGCCCACACCAGGCGCTGGTACAGCGTGCGCGCGCCCAACTGCCGTGCCAGCGCCGGCGCCGCCAACCCGACAAAGCCGATCACCCCCACTTGGGCCACCACCAGGGCCGTCAGCACCACAGCCAGCAACACCGCCAGCAGGCGTGTCGTGCCGACCTTCGCGCCCAGGCTGCGGGCCGTGCTTTCGCCGCTGTCGAGCAGGGCCAAGGGGCGCCGGCTGAACCACACGACGACGCTACACCCCACCAGGCCCAGGGCGAGATGGGCACTGGGCGTCCAGCCGGACTGCTCCAGCGCACCTCCGCCCCAGATCTGCAAACCGCGCAGTAAATCGAAATTGCCCAGGGCAATCGCCAGGCTGATCGCGCCGCAATAGAGGTTGACCACCATGCCCGACAGAATCACCGCCACGGGCGACAACCGCTGCGGCCATGCCAACAGCAACACCACCAGCACGGCCGCGCCGCCACCGGCCAAGGCGACAGCCTCGCGACTCAGGGCCACCTCGCCCGGCCAATACAACGCAGACAGCGACAGCGCCAGGTAGGCCCCCGGAAAAATCCCCAGCGTCATGGGCTCTGCCAACGGGTTGCGCAACACCTGTTGCACCAGCGCACCCGCCAACCCCAGCGCGGCCCCGCACAACAGCGCCATCGCCACCCGGGGCAGCAGTGAGGCATGCAGCAGCACCTGGGGCAGCACGTCAGGGTCCGGGGCAAACCAGGCCTGCCACCCGCCACCGCTGCCCAGCAGGTCCTGCACCTGAATCAAGGCCAACGCGCTCGCCACCGAAAGCAAGACCAACAGCAGCCCCAGGCATCCACGCGGGAACGCCTGGCGCAAAGCGTTAACCATGGGCGGCCTCCGGGTTCTCGATCTGAGCCAATGCCGCACGCAGTGCACCGGCAAAGCGTTGCAACGACACCAGCCCGCCGTAGGGCGCGATCACCGGCAGTTCCGCCACCCGGTGCTGGCGCACACAGGGCAACGCCTGCCAGACCGGGCTGGCCTGCAAGGCTGCTCGTACATCGGCGGTCACCGGCCCCACCAGCAGCAGGTTGGCCAGCGGCGCCGAGGCCAGGCGTTGCAGCGGCACCAGGGCATTGCCCGCACGGTTGCTCGACCAACCGGCAGCCTGCGCACCATTGCTGACGCCGAGCGACTGCATCACCGCATCGAACAGGCTGCCCTGGCCGTACACCCGCAAGAAATGCCCATCGACCGCGTCAGCCACAATCGTCGGCAGCGCCGTCAGCCGTGGCGCGAGGGGTACAGCGAAACAGCGCCGGGCCTCGTCGATCAATGCTTCGGCGCGGGCCGACTCACTCAACGCACGGGCCAGGGTGCGGGTGTCGTCGAGCAATGCCGGGTAGGGTCGCGGGCTGTCCATATAACCGCCCAGGGTCAGCGTCGGGCACAGGCGTTCCAGGGCCGGCTTCAAGTTGGAATGCCCGGGCGTGAGGATCAACAGGTCTGGCTTCAGGTCGCGCAGCACATCGAAGTTGGGCTGGTACAGCAGGCCGACATTGACCACCCCTTGGGCCAGCGGCGGTTCGACAATCGTGCGCCGGTACCAGTCGGGCAGCGCCATGGCGATGGGCGTGTGGCCCAGGGCCAACAGGGTTTCGGTCAGCTCCCAGCTGAGCGAGACGATTCGCCTCGGCTCGTCGGCCGCCGACGCGCGGGCCAGCCAAACAGCAGGTGCGGCGCACACCAAGGCTTGCAGCAGTTGACGACGGTTCATCGTGGGAAACTGACCAGGCGGCCACTCACGGGGTCGCGCAACACCCCCATCGGCGTGCCATAGATCCGTTGCAAATGATCATCCTGCAACACTTCGGCGGCCGGCACCTGCATCAGCAACCGACCCTCGCCCAGGGCAATGACTTCATCGCAGAAGCGCGCCGCCATGTTGATGTCGTGCAGGATGATCACCGCGCCCATGCCACGCTGGGTGCACAGGTTGCGCACCTGTTGCAGCACGGCGACCTGGTGGCCGATGTCCAGCGCCGAAGTGGGTTCGTCGAGCAGCATGCAGCGGCAGTTCTGCGCCACCAGCATGGCGATCCAGGCACGCTGGCGCTCGCCACCCGACAGGCTGTCCACGGTA
This sequence comes from Pseudomonas sp. GW821-FHT09A09, assembly GCF_059418405.1. Taxonomy (NCBI): domain Bacteria; kingdom Pseudomonadati; phylum Pseudomonadota; class Gammaproteobacteria; order Pseudomonadales; family Pseudomonadaceae; genus Pseudomonas; species Pseudomonas sp. GW821-FHT09A09. The sequence goes on along the minus strand of NZ_JBWKPU010000019.1, from coordinate 45,745 downwards.
CGCTCGGCGTACTGCGCGACCTCCGTGGCGCACATCGCCTCCTCCACCCACTGACGATCCTGGGCACTGAAGCGACCGAGCGCGCCGTGCCAGGGGTGACGTCCCAACGCCACCAGCTCACGCACCCGCATGCCGTCGACCTCTGGCGGTTGTTGCGCCAGGTAGGCGATCTGCCGTGCAAAGGCCCGTGAAGACCACTGCGGCAATGGCTGGCCAGCCAGCGTCAGCCTACCCGCCGTGGGGATCGACTGGCGCGCCAGCAGCTTGAGCAAGGTCGACTTGCCCGAGCCGTTGTGCCCGACCAGGCCGTACACTCGCCCGCTGTGCAGTTGCAAATCGAGGGGGTGCAGCAAGGTTCGCGCGCCCATGCGCACGCTGACACCCTCCAGGCGAAACAGGACCTCGGCCTGGGCCAGCGGCGGTTCAAACCGGCTCATCAATCGAGTCGCTCCTGTGGCTGTGCGCAACGATCTTGCCCATGTCCAGCTTGATATGGCGGTCGGCCAAGTTGAAATAGCGGTCATCGTGGGTGATCACCAGCACCGCCTTGCCGCGCGCCTTGAGGTCGGGTAGCAGGCGTTTATAAAACACTTCCTTGAATTCCGGATCCTGGTCGGCCGCCCACTCGTCGAACACGTAGAAGGGCCGGTCTTCCAGCAAGGCCACCAACAACGCCAGGCGCTTGCGCTGGCCCTGGGACAGGTCGAGGGTGGTGAAGCCACCATCTTCGATGCTGACCTTGTGCTCCAGTTGCAGCTCGCGCAAGAGCAGGCGCGCCTGCGATTCAAGGTGCGGCGCCAGCACGCCGAGCAGGCTGTCGAACAGGTAGAAATCACTGAACACCGTGGAGAAGCACTGGCGGTAGGCATCGCGGCCCCTGGCATCGACGGGCGAACCATCCAGCAGCAGCGTACCCGCCTCGCTTTCGTACAACCCCACCAGCAATTTGGCCAGGGTGGTCTTGCCACTGCCGTTGCCGCCGATCAGGTAGGTGATTTCGTCGGGGGTGAACACCAGGTCAACCGGACCGAGCTGGAACAGGCTGTTTTCCTTTTCACGAAAGTACTGGTGGGTCATGCCCCGCAATTCAATGCGCTCAAACCCCTGATCAGGCTCGGCCGTGCCGATCGGTTCCAGCGGCAGGTCGCTGTCGAGCCGGGCGATGCGTTCCAGCGCGACACGCGCCGAGCCGATCACCGGGATCGCTCCCAGCAGGCTTTCAATGGGCAGGATGATGTAAAGGAAGGTGATCGCGTAGCCGGAAACCACATGCCCGTCGACGGCAAACACCCGGGCCAGTACGAACAGGGTCAGCCCGATAAACCCGAACAGCACCAGGCTGCCCCAGCTGGATGCGGCGCTAAACAGCACATAACCGAGGGTTCGCTGGCGACGCACCGATTCGATCGGGCGCGCGAGGGTTTCCTCGACAAAGACTTGTCGCCGTCGTCGGTGCAGCTTGAGTTCCTTGGCACCGTCGAACAAGGCACGGAACTGCTGGATCAAGTCGTCCTCTCGCTGGCGCGAGCGCCGCAGCAGGTCGAGGGCGCGACCATTGACAGAGAGGAAACCCAGCGCCCCCAGGGCCACCGCCACCAGCGCGAACACCAGCAACTGCCACGACAGCCAGCCCAGGTACACCAGGCAGCCGAGGATCACGGTGCCTTGGGTCAGCAGCGTCGGCAGGTTGAGGAAAAACACCACCAGGGTGTCCAGGTCACCGGTCAGGATCGCCAGGGGCCGGGCCGACCCGTAGCGCTCAAGATGCGCGTAGGACGCCTGTGCCATGTGCCCGATGGCACGCAAGCGCACCTGCGCCTTGGCGCGTTGACCCAAGTACATGAACAGCGCCTGGGAGAGCAGACGCAACAGCAGCACACCGCCCACCACCCCGGCAAATTGCAGGCCGAGGTGACTGAGCTGGTCATCCCCGGCGCCCAGGGCCTGGTTGATCAGCGCGACCATGGCGGTGGCGCCAAGGCCACCGACCAGGCTGGCTAATGTGGCCAGGAGCAACAGCCCGCGGGCGCCCTGCAGCAGTGACAGCAACAGGGCGAACGGAGTGCCGGGCAACCCGGCAGCAGGTTTGAGTGAAGGCATAAGCGGTCAGAATTTCACGTTCAGCGTCAGAGTGGCATTGCGTGGGTCACCGTACAGGCCGTAGTAGCTGGAGGGCACGCGGGCGTAATAGGTGCGGTCGAGCAGGTTGTTGACGTTCAGCGCCAGGTCGTAGTGCGGGTTGAATTGATAGCCGATCAGGCCGTCGATCACCGCGTAGCCACCTTGGTAGCTGGTGTTGTTGCGCGTGGTACGGCTTTGCGCGCGCACCCCGCCGCCGACACGCCAGTTGTTCAGTGGCTCGGCCTGGAAGCGATAGGTGTTCCACAGTTTGAGCAGGTGCTTGGGTTCCTCGGCGTCCTGGGCCGTGCCAGCGACGGCAGCCTGACCACGCAGTTCACTTTGCAGGTAGGTGTAGCCGGCCTGCACATCCCAGTTCGGCAGGAGCTTGCCGGTCAGCTCGGTCTCGACACCCCGGGTGCGGGCCTGGCCCTGGGCGACCCAGTACGTCGGGTGGGCGTCGTCGGCAATCGGACGGTTCTTGTCGTCGATCTGGAACACCGCCACGGATGCCCCCAGGCGGCCGTCCAGCCAGTCCCCCTTGAGGCCGACCTCGGCCTGTTTGCCGGTGCGCGGCTTGAGCACGCTGCCGTTGAAGGTGCTCTGGAAGGCCTGGGACGGGGTGAAGATGTCCGAATAGCTGGCGTAGGCGGACAGGCCATACCCCAGGTTCTGGACGATGCCGGCATACGGGGTGAATTTATTCTGGGTCGGGTCGTCCACGGTGGGTTGCACGCTGGGCAGCCGGGTTTGGCGCGAACTCTCGTAGTGGTTCTGGCGCCCGCCGATGATCAGCGAAAGATCGTCGGTGGGCTTGAAGGTGACCTGGCCGTAGACACCGACCTGGGAGGTGTCCGAGGTGGTGCCGAAGGTGTAGGGAATATCCACGTTCGGCTGGTTGATGTTGAACACATCCACCACCCCGCCACTGGTGCCTCCGGACACGCTGCGCTGGTGGGTGCTGGCATAGTTGATGCCGACCATCAGCTCGTGGGTGCGGCCAAACAGTTCGAACGGGCCACTGACGTAGGAATCGACACCCAGCCAGCGGTAACGGTCATGCTGGCGCTGCAGCCAGTAATCGGCGGTGTTGTCGAGGTTGACGGGGCCGTCCACATAGCCGTACTTGGAGGCGACGTCGGAGGTGCGGTAGTTGATCGCCGTGCGGTTCTGCCAACCGTTGCCGAACTGATGCACCAGGTCGGCGTAAAGCTCGGTCATGTCGGTGTCGGCATGGCTCCAGTCGGTGCCGTAGAACCCCGAGCGCTTGGCATTGACGAAGCTGCCGTTGGCGTAGGTCGAGAGGCCATAGTCAAAGCCGTCGAGCCTGATTTTCTGGTGGGAGGCGCCGACCGTCAGTTGGGTGTCCGGGTCCAGGTCGAAGGCCAGGGAACCGTAGAGCAGGCCCTGGTCCGAGCCGGTCTTGTCGACGAAGGCGTTTTCATCTTCGCCGGCGAACCCGAAGCGGCCCTTGACGGTGCCGCTGTCGTTCAACGGGCCGGTGACATCCCAGGCCGTTCGGTAACGGTCCCAGGAGCCGGCGGACACCGAGCCGGTAAAGGCAAACTCATCCTGCGGGCGCTTGCGCACCAGGTTGACCGTACCACCCGGATTGCCGAACCCTTGCAGCAAGCCGGCGGGGCCGCGCAGCACTTCGACGCGGTCGTACAGCGCCAGGTCGAATTGCGGCAGGTATTGCAGGCCATTGTTGGCCGGCAGTCCGTCGAACTGCACCTCGGCCGGGTAACCCCGCGACTGGAAATAACTGGTGCCGTCGCCGTAAGTCACGGCGGTGATCCCCGGGGTATTGCGCAGGGCCTCGTCCACGGACGTCATGTGCTGGTCGTCCATGCGCTGGCGGGTGATGGTGGTCACCGAGGCCGGGATGTCCTTGGGCTGCGCGGCCACTTTGCCGACGGTTACCAGTGCCGGCTTATAGCTGTCGCTGCCTTCGGTGCTCGCCGTGTCCTGGACCGGGTCGGCCACGATCTGGGTCTGGGGCAGGATCATCGGCGCCGATTGTGCATGCACCGTTGCCACCCCCAGAGCCAGGGGTGCGAGCAGAACATGCTTGAGGATCAATCGGTTGAAGCGGAACTGGCACAGCGGCGCGTAGGACAAGCGTTCAACGAGGCTTCTGCTCATGGCGTTCAAGGGACCTGACAGGTTGTAAATGCGATTAATTTGCATTAATTTTGCCAGTCCATTTACTTGGCTTCAGGACAACAAATATCGATGAAAGGACAGAATTGGCGCTTTTCTGCCGGCCACGATCATCTCCCCCAAAAAGCGGCCAACAGCTACAAGGAATTTGCTGACGATGACCCTGCGCTGGTGGTGCGTGCGTTCGAGTACGCGTCGGGTGCGCGGCAACAGCCCCACTCCCATCAACGGATCCAGTTGATGTATTCACCCCAGGGGTTGATGCGCGTGTCCACCGAGACCGGCGCCTGGACACTGGCACCGATGCGCGCCTTGTGGATTCCACCGGGCATCACCCATGAAGTGCGCATGGTCGGTGAGATTTCCATGCGCTCGGTGTACCTCGACCCCAGCGCCGTGCCCTGGCACTGGGAAGACTGCTGCGTACTGACAGTAACACCGTTGATGCGCGAATTGATCCTGATGCTGTTCGATGGCGCCATGGCCGATGAACAGCCACGGGCGTTAGCCTCCGCCCTGCTCGTGCAGTTGCTGGCGCGCGCCAAGCCCCAGGCGCACAACCTGCCGATGCCCATGGACCGTCGCTTGCGCCGGGTGTGCGATGCCATTTTGCAGCGCCCGGACAACAACGACACCCTGGAAGCCTGGGGTGAGCGCATCGGTGCCAGTGCCCGCACGCTGGCGCGGCGCATGAAAGAGGAAACCGGCGTGACCTTCCACCAGTGGCGTTTGCAGGTGCGGGTCGATGAAGCGATCTGCCGACTGGCGCAAGGCGTGCCCATCAATGAAATCGCGCTGAACCTGGGTTATCGCAGTGCCAGCGCATTCATCTATATGTTCCGCAGTTTGCTGGGCAGCACACCGGCGCAGTACCTGGACAAGCTACTGGCCGGTGACGCTGCAACATCAGAAATCGCGCTTGTAGAAAATATCCAGTGAACTGGCCACGCCACTGGCCACTTCCAGGTACACCTTCTTGCTCAACAAGTAGCGCAGCGCGATGGTGTTGGCCGGTTCGAACACCCCCACCCCGTAACGCAGGCTGAGTTTCTCGGTGATCTTGCCACTGGCGACCACCGCCGTGGTGGTGCCGCTGCCTTGGGTATCGAGTTCGAAGTCCTGGATGCCGAGGTTCTTGGCGATATCCGAAGTGACCCCGGCGCTGCCCATCAGGCCCAGGCCCAACGCGGCTTGGGCGAGCATGTTGTTGTCCTCACCGGTGGTACTCAACGGACGCCCCAGCACCAGGTAGGACAGTGCCTGTTCCTGGCTCATGGCCGGTTCCGAGAAGATCTGCGTGGTGGGCTGTTCGGCGCTGCCACTGAGGCGGATACCGGCAACGACGTCATCGGTCTTGCGGATCGCCTCGATGTCCAAATAAGGCTGATCCAGCGGCCCGGCAAACAGCAGGCGCGCACGTCGCACGTCGAGCTTCTGGCCGTAGGCGCGATAGCGACCGTCGTTGAGCCACAGCTCGCCACGGGTGTCCATGTTGTCGCCGATATGCACGTGGCCCTGCACCTTGGCCGTCAGGCCGAAGCCCGAAAAGTTGAGCTTGTCTTCGCCCACTGCGACGTCGATATCCATCGCCATGGCCATCGGCGGTTTGCCTTCTTCGGTCTGGCTGCCGACGATCACCGTGTCATCCGAGACCTTGACCGTCGAGGGTGGCAACTCACGCACGGTGATGTCGCCGCGCGGGATCTGCACCTTGCCGGCGATGGCCAGCTTGTCGTCCTTGAGGCTGATCTTCAGGTCCGGCGCCACTTCCAGTACGGCGTAAGGCTCGACGGTTACCGGCAGCTGCGAGCCTTGCAGCGCCAAGTCGACCACCAGGGCCTGGCCCCAACCGATAGTGCCCTTGAGGCTGCCCTGCCCGGCCTTGCCGCTGCGCCACCCGCCGTTGAGTTGCACGCTTTCGCCGGCGATCAGCGCCTGCACGTTCAAGCCTTCGAGGCTGACCGGCAGTTCCGGCCCGGAGATCTCGCCGCCGATCAGGTTCACGTTGCCATTGACCTGCGGCGCCAGCAGGCCACCGGAGATACGCCCGCTGCCGTTGAGCTTGCCGTTGAGTTTTTCCACCATTGGCACAAACGGCCGCGCCACGGCCAGGTCCAGGCCGGTCAGGTTGAAGGTGCCGGTGATCGGCTTGTTCTTGGACAACGGGTTGATCTGCGCCTGCAACAGCAACTCGCCGAGCTTGCCGCCGCGGAAATTCAACTGGGTGTCGATGCGCTTGGGGTTCAGGGTGGTTTCCAGCTTCAGCGTGTCATACGGGAAATCCAGCCACTGGTCCTTGTCCTTGACTCGCAAGGTGCCACCGCTGGCGTCTACCGACACCACACCTTTGGGGCCGCTGTTGGGCAAGTCGAGCTGCACGTCGGCATTCAGCTTGCCCTGCCAGGCGAAGTCCTTGGGCAAGAACGCCGCGAGGCTGTCGATGGGGAACTGCTTGAGGTGATAACGCAGCTTGGGCTCCGGCATCAGGCGCTGGTCTTCACCGCACAGGCTGGCCGGGCCGGACACCCAGCAATGCGCGGCGAAGGTCAGCTTGCCGTCGGCCAAGCGCTCGATCTTCGCCGGCGCTTGCAGCTTCCAGTCCTGGCCACCGGCCTGTACATCGCCACTGGCGAGGCGACCGCGCCAGTTGCCTTTGTCGAGGTTGCCATCCAGCGCCAGGGCCAGCTTGGCCAGCGGGCCGGCCAGGTCGAGTTGGACCTTCTGGCTCTTGATGTCGCCTTGGGCGCTGGCCGTCAGGGTGCCGACCTGGGTGTCGCCGGACTGGATACCGCTACCCTTGAGGTCGAGCTTGGCGCGCTGGGCGTTGTCGAGGGTGGCGTCGAGCGTAAGGGTTTGCAGACGGTTGTCGGCAAACGCCAGTTGCTGGCCCTTGAGGTCGAGCTTGCCTTGCGGGGCTTTCAGGCTGCCGGCCACGTCGAGTCGGCCGTTGATTTGCCCACGCAACTGCGGCCACAACTGGGCCAGGCGCGCCAGCTTGATGTCGATCTGCCCGGCCAGGCGCTGTTGCAGGCTGCCGCTGCCATTGATGCGGTTGTCGCCCAGGCGGATATCCAGGTTGGCCAGGGTCCATTGCTCACCCGCGCCTTCGGCCTTGGCCGCCAGCACCGCGGTCTGCCCGCGCAGGCGACCCTTGAGGTCAAGGTCGGCGTTCAGCTTGAGTTGCTCGTTCTTGAACTCGCCTTTGCTGCGCAACGGTCCGGCCAGGGTGCCGGGCAGCTCCGCGACCCAATACGCCGGGTTGAGGGCCGACAGGTCCAGCGCGGTGTCCCAGGCGATACCATCGGCGAACTGCACATTGAGGTGACCTTCGGCCTTGCCTTGGCCCGCGGTGAGTTTCAGTTCGGGCAGGAAGATTTGCTTGAGGTCGCCGCTGAACGGTGTCACCACATTGAACTTGCCCGCTGGGCCGTCGAGATCGGCCTTGAGGTTGCCCAGGTAGTTGCCGTCTTTATAGGAAATTTCACCATTTAAGGTGCGCAATGCAACCTGCGGTTCGTCGATCAACGGATAGAGGCGATGCCAGGGGAAGTCCAACCAGTCGATCTTGGCATCGGCGCTGAAACCTTGCTGCCAATCCAACTGGGCCGTGAGCTTGAGGCTTTGCTTGTCACCGGCCGTCAGGTCCAGGCCGGCGATCTGCGCGCCCTTGGCGTCGACCTTGCCTTGCAGCAGCAGATCCACCGGGCCTTTTTCGGCGGGCAGCACGGCTTTGCCGAGCAGTTGGTAGCCGCTGTTCAGGTCGCCTTTGGCGGTGAGGTCCAGCCCATTGAGTTGCAAGGTGTCGGGCAAGTCTGCGCTGGCCTTGAAGCCATCGGCGGTGATGTGCACTTGGGCGGGCAGGTTTTCCACCAGGGGTTGCAGTTCACCGGTGAGCTTGGCCGGCAAGTAGCCGCTGCTGTCGGCGTCGAGCTTGAGGGTCTTGAGCAGGTCGCCCTCGACCTTGAGGGCCACCGTCCAGGGTGCGCCGCCCGGCGCATAGGGTAGGCTCAGGTTACCGCTGGCGTTCAGCGGCCAGTTGCCGGTGGGTTGCAGCAGGCCCGCGAGGTCCAGCACCAGGCCGTCACGTTGCAGGTGCACCGAGTCGATCTGCATGCCGGCCGCCGTCCAGTGCGCTGCCAGTTGCAAGCCCTTGAGTTCTTCGCTGCCATTAAACAGCAGGCTACCGACGCGAACGTCGCCCAACTGGATCGCAACCGGCAGCTTCAACTCAGGCAGCTGGATTGGCCCACTGCTTTCTTCGGTACTGGGCGGGAATTGCAGGCTGACCTGCTCAACATCGAGCGTGTTGATGCACAGGGTCATGCGCAACAAGCACCCGGGCGACCAATCGAACGTCGGCGTTGTGAGTTCCACGCGACTGCCGTCCTGCTGCCACACCAGATGGTCAGCGCTCCATTGGCCGCCCAAGCGGCCCTGGAAATTCTCTACGCTCAAACCCGGCACCTGGCCCAGAGCCCAGCGACTGCCCGCTTGGGTGCCGAGCACGCTCCACAGCGCCAACAACACCAACGCCAGGACCGCCAACACGGCCAGCCCCGCTATTTTCAAACCACGCATCACAGCTCAGGCCCCATGGAAAAGTGCAAACGAATGCCGCCCGGATCTTCGAGGGCATGGGCCAGGTCAAGGCGAATCGGGCCGACGGGCGAAACCCAGCGTATACCCACGCCCACACCGGTTTTCAGGCTGGGCATTTCCAGGGTGTTGAAGGAGTTGCCCTGGTCGATAAACGTGGCGATCCGCCATTTATCGGCGATGGAATATTGGTATTCGGCACTCAGGGCCATCATGTAGCGGCCGCCGATGCGATCACCGCGATCGTTCTCCGGTGACAGCGTCTGGTACTCATAACCGCGCACGCTCTGGTCACCACCGGCAAAGAAACGCAGCGACGGCGGCACCGACTTGTAGCCATTGGTGGCGCTGCCGCCGAACTGGGCACGGGCGAGGAAGCGATGGTTGTCCCACAGGGTGGTCAAGCCCTTGATGGTAGCCGTGCCGTAAAGCAGGTTGGTGTCGGAGCCGAGCCCTTCCTTGGCGACCTTGGTGTCGAACATCAGACGATAGCCATTGTGCGGGTCGATGCGGTTGTCGCTGCGCAAGTAGGAATAGGTGACACCGGGCATGACCAGGTTACTGAGGCCCGAGTCATTGCCCAGGCGATATTCTTCGCGCTGGTACTTGAGGGAGATCACCCGGGTCCAGCCACTGGGCAGCTTGCTGTGCCATTCGGGGCCGACGGTGAGCAATTTGCTCAAGGTATCGGTGCCCGCCAGTTCTTCGTTCTGGTAGCCACCGGCGAAACGCAACTTGTCGGTGAGCGGTGGGTCCAGGGGAATGTCGTACCACAGGCCGACGTTCTGGCGCGGCGCCGACAATTCGGCCTCCCAGCCGTAACTGTGGCCCTGGGGGTTGACCCAGTGACGCGTCCAATTGGCTTTGCCGCGTGGGCCGACGTCGGTAGAGAAACCCAGGCCAAGGCCCATGGTGCGCGGCTTGCGGGTTTCCAGTTGCACGGCCACCGGGATCACATCGTTGGTCGCAGCAGCAGGCGCGGCGTCAACGCGCACGCCTTCGAAAAAGCCGCTACCTTGCAGGTTCTGGTTGAGTTCAGCGATCAGTTCGGAGTCATAAGGGGTGCCACTTTTGAACGGCACCATGCGTTGCAGCAGGTCTTCATCAAACGGCGTGTCGCCGGTAAAGCTGACAGCGCCCATGGTGTAGCGCGGGCCGCTGTCGTAAATGAGTTCGATGTCAGCCACGCCCGCCTGGGGGTCGACGGATAACTTCTGGCTGGTGAAGCGCCCGCTGAAAAAGCCGTAGCGCGAGGCCTGGTTCTGGATAAGACGCTTGGCGTCTTCATAGTGGCCGTGGTTGAGCACGGCGCCGGATTTGAGGTCGTCGCTGGCGGGTACGCGAAACCCCTTGAGGTTCGCGGCCTGGCCATCGACCCGAATAGTCACGTTACGCAAATGCACCGGTTCGCCGGGGTCGATGGTGAGGATCAGGCGCGGGTTCTTGCCGCCCTTCACGTCACTCTCGATCTGCGGTTGATAGAAGCCTAGGGCCTGGGCCGCCTTGCGCGCCTGCTCCTCGGCGCCACGGCTGAACCGCAGCAAGGCTTCTTCATCACGATCGCCAACCCCGCCGATGTAGCCTTCGATGTTGGCTTTCAACGCGTCGTTTGAAGGCTTGATGCGCACGTCCAACTCGCTTTGCGCAAAAACGCTGCAGCTTGTGAACAGCAGAATCAAGCCGCTGGTATATCTTCCTGGAAACTTCATAGGCACGGATGCTACACGAGCTAGGGAGTTTCTTTGAATTGGGAATTGTCTGAATAATTCTGTCCTAAGCCGTTTTAGCCTGTAACGACTGGGGGTTGGGATGAAAAAACACGTGCTCAAGCACCGGTCCTACAGCTACTTCACCAATTTCCTGGTAGCCCTGGCGTTTGTAGAACTCCAGGTAGCGCGAGTTGCCGGTATCGAGCACCACGCCTGAGGAATGCGGGTCTTCGGCACACCAGTTGTGCACCGCTTCCAACAACTGCTCGCCGTAGTGCTTGCCCTGGAATTGCGGGTGGATGCCCAACAGCGGCAGTACATGCACCGACTCGCTCGGCAGGCAGGCCAGCACCGCGTGATGGTAGTCGAGGTAACGCCGCGTGCCGCGCACACCGGTGCTCAGCCACATGCGAATCTGCCAGGCCCAGCTTTCGGTGATGCCCAGGCGTCGTTGCGGTGGCGCGATCAGGGCGATGCCGATGAGGCGGTCGTTGACGAACAGGCCGAGGGCGGGCAGCTTCTGGAAAAAATGCTGCTTGACCAACTCGCGCACCGTGGCACGCACCCGCTGTTCATAGCCGGGACGCTCGGCTTCGAAGATGTAGGCAAAGGTCGGCTCATGCCGGTAAGCCTGATACAGCAAGGAGCGCGCTTCACGGGAATAGCCGCTGTTGAGCAGGCGGATTTCGGCAACGGCAGTCGAAGTTTCAGGCATACGGTCAATCTCCCTGGGCGCCACTGAAAAAGATGGCGTTCTTATGGGTACGAACCTGCACGGAACGAGTCGTTCCCAGACATTAGCAGCGCATCTGCCCTACCGCCACGCTGGCTCCCGTCCGACTTGTCGGCTAGCATCGCCCTTTTGCCAGACTGGACTGCCGACCATGAAAATCGTCTCTTTCAATATCAACGGGCTGCGCGCCCGCCCTCATCAGCTGGCGGCGCTGATCGAAAAACACCAACCGGACGTCATCGGCCTGCAGGAAACCAAGGTCCACGACGACCAGTTCCCCCTGGCCGAAGTACAGGCCTTGGGCTATCACGTGTATTACCACGGCCAGAAAGGCCACTACGGCGTGGCCCTGCTCTCGCGCAAAGAAGCCTTGAGCGTGCACAAAGGCTTTGCCAGCGATGAAGAAGACGCCCAGCGTCGGTTTATCTGGGGCACGTTCGCCGATGAAAACGGCCACCCGATTACCATCATGAACGGCTACTTCCCCCAGGGCGAAAGCCGCGACCACCCCACCAAGTTCCCGGCCAAGCAGCGCTTCTACGAAGACCTGCAGCAATTGCTGGAAAGCCAGTTCAGCAATGAGCAGGCGCTGGTGGTGATGGGCGACATCAACATCTCCCCCGAAGACATCGACATCGGCATCGGCGCCGACAATGCCAAGCGCTGGCTCAAGACCGGCAAGTGCAGCTTCCTGCCCGAAGAGCGCGAGTGGATGGCCCGCCTGAAAAACTGGGGCCTGGTGGACAGCTTCCGTCACCTCAACCCGGCGGTGGCCGACCGTTTCAGCTGGTTCGACTACCGCAGCCGTGGTTTCGAGGACGAGCCCAAGCGTGGACTGCGCATTGACGTGATCCTGGCATCCAACGGCCTGGTGTCGCGGGTCAAGGATGCGGGGGTGGATTACGAACTACGCGGGCTGGAAAAACCATCGGACCATGCACCGATCTGGCTTGAACTGAGCTAACAACACCATCCCCCGTAGGAGCCGGCTTGCCGGCGATAGCGGCCGAGCGACTTGTATAAGCCTCAAGGGCCTCATCGCCGGCAAGCCGGCTCCTACAGTTGAGCGTCATATTGTTGCAACCTGCCTGACTTATTCTCGCGGCACTCCCTTTGGCTTGAGAAGGTGCCGGCATGAGGCTGCGCGTTCTGTTCCTGCTGGTGCTGTATCCCCTGTTCGCTGTGTCTGCCCCCCTTCCCGCTCCCGATCAAGGCCCCGCGCTACGCGTGCAGGGCTCCAATACCATCGGCGCAGCACTGGGGCCGGCATTGGTCAAAGGATTGATGGAGCACCAGGGCCTGCAAGGCGTGCACAGCGAACCGGCCGACGGTGCCAATGAACAACGCGTGGTCGGCAAAACCCGCGCGGGCAAGACGGTGACGATCGAGGTAGCCGCCCACGGCTCCAGCACCGGTTTCAGCGCGCTGAAAAAAGCCACGGCGGACCTCGCGGCCTCGTCCCGTCCGATCAAGGACACGGAGCTGGTCGACCTTGAACCCCTCGGCGACCTGAAAAGCCCCGAGGCCGAGCAGGTGATCGCCATCGACGGCTTGGCGATCATTCTGAACCCGCAAAACCCCTTGAACACCCTGAACACCGAGCAACTGGCACAGATCTTCAACGGTGAAATCAGCACCTGGGAAGCTCTGGGCGGCGTCGGCGGGGCCATTCATCTGTATGCGCGGGATGACCAGTCCGGCACCTACGACACCTTCAAGGACCTGGTCCTGCGCCTGCGTGGCAAACCCCTTGCGCCGTCGGCCAAGCGTTTTGAATCCAGCGAGCAATTGTCCGACGCGGTCAGCCAGGATCCTCAGGGCATCGGTTTTATCGGCCTGCCCTACGTGCGCCAGGCCAAGGCGGTGGCGATTGTCGACGGCGACTCGCAACCGATGTTGCCGCTCAACAGCCTGATCGCGACCGAGGATTACCCGCTGTCGCGCCGCTTGTTCTTTTACCTGCCACCGTCGAGCCATAACCCGTGGGCCAAGGCGCTGGTGAACTTCGCCCAGAGCAGCAAGGGCCAGGCGATCGTGGCGGCCAATGGGTTTATCGCGCAGCAGGTGCAGGCCATGGGCGTGGAGCCGCGTGCGTCGATGCCGACGGAATATCAGGCGATCGCCCGTGAGGCCCAGCGCCTGAGTGTGAATTTCCGATTCGAAGAAGGCAGCGCGAGCCTGGACAACAAGGCGCGCCAGGACCTGCAGCGGGTGGTGGCTTACCTGAAAACCCACGGCAAGCTCGACAAGCAGGTCACGCTGGTGGGTTTTGGCGATGCCAAGAACGACCCGCAGCGCGCGGCGTTGCTGTCGAAATTGCGCGGCATGGCGGTGCGTCGTGAGCTGGTGAAGAACGGTGTGGTGCTGCGCGATATCCAGGGCTTTGGCGCGCAGATGCCGGTGGCGGCGAATACGGCGGATGAGGGGCGGATCAAGAATCGGCGGGTGGAGGTGTGGGTCTACTGACCTTGAGGGTTGTATTGTTCAAACCGGCCTCATCGCGGGCAAGCCCGGCTCCCACAGTTGACCGTGTGGGAGCCGGGCTTGCCCGCGATGCAGGCGACGCGGTGTTACTGGCCGCTGCGCATCAGCTCTTTAGGCACATATTTGCCAATCTCAAACTTGCCGATCGCCGCACGGTGCACTTCGTCGGGGCCGTCGGCCAGGCGCAGGGTGCGTTGCATGGCGTACATGTAGGCCAGCGGGAAGTCGTTGGACACCCCGGCGCCGCCATGGATCTGGATCGCGCGGTCGATCACCTTTAACGCCACGTTCGGCGCCACCACCTTGATCTGGGCGATTTCGCTTTTCGCCACCTTGTTACCCACGGTATCCATCATGTACGCCGCTTTCAGGGTGAGTAGGCGGGCCATGTCGATTTCCATGCGCGAGTCAGCGATCTTGTCGATATTGCCGCCCAGGCGTGCCAAGGGCTTGCCGAACGCGGTGCGGCTGACGGAGCGCTTGCACATCAGTTCCAGCGCGCGCTCGGCCATGCCGATGGAACGCATGCAGTGGTGGATACGGCCTGGGCCAAGGCGGCCCTGGGCGATTTCAAAACCGCGGCCTTCACCCAGCAGCACGTTTTCGTAAGGCACGCGCACATTGTCGAACAGCACTTCAGCGTGGCCGTGGGGCGCGTCGTCGTAACCAAACACCGGCAGCGGGCGCACGATCTTCACGCCAGGCGTGTCCACCGGCACCAGGATCATCGAGTGCTGCTGGTGGCGCGGCGCGTCCGGGTTGCTCAGGCCCATGAAGATCAGGATCTTGCAGCGCGGGTCGCAGGCGCCGGAGGTCCACCACTTTTTGCCGTTGATCACCCACTCGTCGCCCTGGCGTTCGGCGCGGGCGGCCATGTTGGTGGCGTCGGAAGAAGCCACGTCCGGCTCGGTCATGGCGAACGCCGAGCGAATCTCGCCGCGCAGCAGCGGCTCCAGCCAGCGTTGTTTCTGTTCTTCATTGGCATAGCGCACCAGCACTTCCATGTTGCCGGTGTCGGGGGCGGAGCAGTTGAACGGCTCCGGGCCCAGCAGCGAACGGCCCATGATCTCGGCCAGCGGTGCGTACTCAAGGTTGGTCAGGCCCGCGCCCAGTTCGGATTCGGGCAGGAACAGGTTCCACAGACCTTCGGCTTTGGCCTTGGCTTTCAGCTCTTCCATGATTGCGGTGGGCTGCCAGCGGTCGCCTTCGCTGACCTGGCGTTCGAACACCGGCTCGGCCGGGTAAACGTAAGCATCCATGAACGCAGTGACGCGTTCACGCAGTTCCTGAACCTTGGGCGAATAGGCGAAATCCATGAGCAGCTCCCTTCTCTGAGAGGTTGTTTAGGTCATGCAATCGATGCTAGAACAGCGCTGATAATTTACCTAGCCTATTCTCGGCGTGTATTAACATTCATCACCGATATATGATCGGCGTATGGACACCTAACAATAAGAGCGCAACGAAATGAATCTGAGCAAGGTCGACCTGAACCTCTTCATCGTCTTTGACGCGATCTACACCGAAGCCAACCTGACCCGCGCCGGGCAGATCGTCGGCATCACCCAGCCGGCGGTGTCCAACGCTCTGGCCCGCCTGCGCGAGACCTTCAACGACCCGCTGTTCGTGCGCACCGCCCAAGGCATGGTGCCCACACCCATGGCGCAGAACATCATCGGCCCGGTGCGCAACGCGTTGTCGTTGCTGCGGGTGTCGGTGCAGGAAAGCCGCATCTTCAACCCGCAGCAGGCGGCCAAGACCTACCGCATCAGCATGACCGACCTGACCGAGGCGGTGATCCTGCCGCTGCTGTTCCAGCGCCTGCGCCGCCTGGCGCCGACGGTGGTGATCGAGAGCTTTTTGTCCAAACGCCGCGAAACCACCAAGGAACTGGCGGCCGGGCGCCTGGACTTTGCCGTGGATGCACCGCTCAACACCGACCCGCAGGTGCGCCACGTCAAGCTGATGGAAGACCGCTACGTGTGCGCCATGCGCAAGGGCCATCCGCTGGCGAGCAAGGACAAACTGACCCTCGATGATTATTTGGGGCTGACCCACATCCATATTTCCAGCCGCCGCAACGGCCTCGGCCATGTCGACCTGGCACTGGGCAAGATGGGCCTGCAACGCAAGATCGCCCTGCGCTCCCAGCATTACTTGATGGCCTCGCAGGTGTTGCAACAGACCGACATGGTGATGACCGTGCCCGAGCGCTTCGCCCGTCGTCATGAACTGCACTGGTTCAACTTGCCGGTCAATGACGTGCCACCGGTGGAAACCCACCTGTACTGGCACGAAAGCACCGACCAGGACCCGGCGAACCGCTGGATGCGCGAGCAGATGATCGAGCTGTGCCAGCAAGTGACGGCCCATGAAAAGAAACTCGATGGCAAACAGGCTTGAAACCCCTCACGCCCCCTGTAGGAGCCGGCTTGCCGGCGAAAATCTCGCTGCCACCGCGCGTAGTCAGGTAGCCAGCGTCATCGTTGACGAGCATCGCCGGCAAGCCGGCTCCTACAGAGGGGTGCTTGACGTTAACGTCAACCAGACACTAGCCTAGCGCTCAAGACCTTCTTGAGCGCCGCCATGAGCACCACCTACAGCATCTCCGACCTCGCCCGCGAGCTCGACATCACCACCCGCGCCATCCGCTTCTACGAAGAACAAGGCCTGCTGAGCCCCGAGCGTCGGGGCCAGGAGCGCATCTATTCGGCGCGGGACAAGGTCAGCCTCAAGCTGATCCTGCGCGGCAAGCGCATCGGTTTCTCGCTGGCCGAGTGCCGCGAGCTGATCGAACTCTACGACCCCACCAGCGGCAACCACATCCAGCTCAACAGCATGCTGGCCAAGATCGCCGAGCGCCGCGAGCAGTTGGAGCAACAGCTGCTGGACATCGAACAGATGAAGCTGGAACTGGACACCGCCGAAGAGCGCTGCACCCAGGCCCTGGCCCACACCATGAGCCAGGTTGGCCATTGATCAGAAGGTAACTGCCATGTCCCTCCCCTCCCATGTGCGCCTGGTTGAAGTCGGCCCGCGCGACGGTTTGCAGAACGAAGCCCAGCCCATCAGCGTGGCCGACAAGGTTCGACTGGTGGACGCCCTCAGCGCGGCGGGCCTGGGTTACATCGAAGTCGGCAGCTTCGTGTCACCCAAGTGGGTGCCACAGATGGCCGGCTCCGCCGAGGTGTTTGCGCAGATCCAGCGCAAGCCCGGGGTGACCTACGGCGCCCTCGCGCCGAACCTGCGGGGGTTTGAAGACGCGCTGGCGGCCGGGGTCAAGGAAGTGGCCGTGTTTGCGGCGGCCTCCGAGGCGTTTTCCCAGCGCAATATCAATTGCTCCATCAGTGAAAGCCTGGAGCGATTCGCGCCGATCATGGCGGCCGCCAAACAACACGGCGTCAGCGTGCGTGGGTATGTGTCCTGTGTGTTGGGTTGCCCTTGCGAAGGCCAAGTCGCACCGCAACAGGTCGCGGCCGTCGCCCGCGAGCTGTACGCCATGGGCTGCTATGAAGTCTCACTGGGCGACACCATCGGCACCGGCACGGCGGGTGCCACACGCAGCTTGTTCGAGATCGTCGGTGCACAGGTGCCCAGGGACAAGCTGGCCGGTCACTTCCATGACACCTACGGCCAGGCCATCGCCAATATCTACGCCAGCCTGCTGGAGGGTATCAACGTGTTCGACAGCTCTATCGCGGGCCTCGGCGGCTGCCCCTACGCCAAGGGTGCCAGCGGTAACGTCGCCACCGAAGACGTGGTGTACCTGCTCAATGGCTTGGGTATCGAGACCGGTATCGACCTGGAGGCCTTGATTGGCGCGGGCCAGGAGATCAGCAACGTGCTGGGCCGGCCTACCGGCTCGCGCGTGGCCAAGGCACGTAACGCCGGTTGAGTAGCTTAGTCGTGACAATGTGTTACCGCCGCCTTACATAACGAGTAACACGGGAACATATTTTGTCGCATTTGCCGTAGGCCAAACCCTACATAAAAATCAACTCATTGATTTTAAAGGAATTTTAAAAGTTGGCACGGCTTCTGCTATCTCTATGGCATAACAAGAATAAAAAGCGCCAAACCTAATAAAAATAAGACGAAACGACTCTGACATAACAAGAACAACACGGCAGAGACGCAGCTAACAGATTTTTTTGGAGAAGATGTGCTTCGCAGGGTACGGCGTGCCGAAACCCGCAACCGGTTAGAGAAGAACAAAACTACCTCAAGGTAGCTACCCACTGGTTGGATCGCGTGCGAAGAAGCAGATCAGCGCTCAAAAAAATACGTTTGCTCTTGACCCCGGATGGGGGTCGCCAAAAACAGCGGTAAAGGGTCACGGCTGCCAAAAACAACAACAGGCCGCCCCTCAATAATAAAAAAAGAGCACGCAACGACAAATTAAAGGGGACCCTCGGGTCCCCTTTGTGCTGTCTGTCCCTTTAATTCAGAGGGCGGTCCCGCTCGTGGCCGCGAAGTTGTTCAGTACCCTGCGCGTCAAGGTTTTCAAGGCTCGCTGCTCCAACAGGTGGCGCTCAGCGCCCAAGCTGTTGAGTTCTCGCTCATAAAATGCGCTTTGCATCGAGCCGTTCACCAGGATTTCATCCCTGCGTTTACCCAACAGTCCCGCCAGGTGGTCCGCTGCCGCACCGTGCCTGGCCTGCCAGTCCTCTCCTGCGTCCGGCTGGCCTTGCAAGTCCGAGAGTTCGAACAAAGCCGCACTTTTCTCATCAATCACGTCAAGCTCAGGAGCCATCAGCGCGCTCAGCGCTTGCGAATAACGGGTACGCAGGTGCGTCTCCCAGAACGTGCGCCCGACAAAAAAATCCTCCTCGAGCACAGAGTTGCGCTCATCCCGGAGTACCTGCCCATACGCTGCATCAAGCGTCGCCTGGGCCACGTTGGCCTGTTGTGGAAACAACATGCCGCGGGATCTGACTGGCAATTCCAGCGAGTCGGCAAGCCGCGTTCGATAAGCCAATACGACTTCAACCTGCTCGGTAAACCCTGGCCCTCTTGCCGCAACATCGCGTAGAGCAATGGCGTCGACCAACGCTAAACGAAACAGCTGCCTGGCGGTGGCGATCAGCGCGCCTTCGGCATTGTCCGTTTCTGCCCGTTCAACGGCCCTCGCCCCCATCAGCTCACTTTCAAGGTTCATGAACTCGACCGAACTGCCATCACCACAGGTCACCCGATCATCGGCAGCGGTGAATAACGCTTCGCGAATAGCCTGGTGTTCACTCGCCGCCGTCAGCATGTCCCACACCCGCTCAGCCAGTACCGGGCGAGTCACCTCGCTGGCGTACTCGGCGCTGCGGGTGATGTCGGCCACCACTGCAAAAAAAGCCGCCGATTCGGGGCTGCCCCGCAGTTCATCCCAAACCTCACCGCGCCGTGCCAGCTCGGTCGCCGACACTCCCTCCAGCCATAAGCCCCGTGCTTCGTCCACGGAGATGTGCTCATCCCACTGCACCGGGTTAAAACGCTGATCCAGCCGGGCGAGCGTTGCCGCCGACAAGGGATTGTCATGCACATTGATACGTTCCAGATGCTGGTACGCGTATTCAGGCAACGTGGTGATCTGGTTTGAATGCAGATCAATGCGGGCCAGATTAGGCAATTGTTCGGCGCCTGCAGGAAATGCAGTTGTGCCGGTGTCTGGTAGATAAAGCTGGTTGAGGTTTCGCAACCTGCGCAAATCCGCCCGCCAGCCCAGGCGACGATTGCCGCCAAGCTTGAGAATCTTCAGGCTCTGCATCCCTTCCAGGCGCAGGCGGCTGTGTTCGGTCAGTTGAATGTCATTACCGCTCAAATTGAGCTTGGTCAGCCCGGCGCCGTCATTGGCGAAGTCCGGCAGTTGCGTCAGGTTGTTGTCACTCATGTTCAGCCAGCGCAAACCGCCGAAGGCATGCAGGAACGGCTGCGAAGCATCCGATAGCGCCATTCGACGCAGAACCAGGTGCCCCACGTGATCCATGTTGGCGTTGAGCGCTGGCAGCTCGCCCACGCTTTCATCCGAAAGATCCAGCACGTAGCCGATCGGTGTCTGGTCCCCTGCCAATGCCTGTGTACCCGTTCTGCGCCAGGCTGCCTTGATGGTCCCCGACACTCTGCGCCTGGCGCTCGCGTAGCCCGCTTCCCCTGCCTGCTGCCAACTGACCAGCGCTTGATCCAGCGCGACAAATTCTTCTTCGAGCTGGTTCAGCTTCGCCAGGAGCACACTGTCACCCACCCCCTCAAGGCCGAGCATCGTCTCGATCTCTTGCATGGATTTTGACGGATAAAGCGACAGTGCTTTCATCCTGCACACCCAGGGACGCTCAGTCGCGCCGCCCAATGGACTGAGCGGATAGCCCACGCGCCCGTCAGCCAGGCGCATGGGTGATTTGAAACCGGGCTTGATCGCTTGCAAGCCAAGTGCTCGCCGGCTTTGCAACTCACTCAGAGGCTGTTCTGCCAGCTGCCTCTTCAACCGTTGCGCAGCCGCGTTGAAGACTGCCCAACCGGTGAATTCGCCACTGCTCGCCATCCAGAGGGCATTGAAAAAGGCATCCTTGTCGCGGCGCCAGTACTCGACCTTTTCCGGGCCGCTGCAGAGCTTCCATTCCGTCAAATCGGTGTGGATAAGACGAAGCTGCCGAGCGCCGCTGACATCGCCCACTCTGTCCAGCAAGGCGCCGTCGTAAGTACCCGACCGGAGCTCGATACACGTCTCATTGAGCAACCCGGGGATAGCGGCCATCTTGTGCAATGCCAGGTGCACGCCGTCCAGTGTGAGCGGGTTGTCGAAGAGAAGGTCAGCCTGCGCCCGCATGACCCGCGCCTTCTGCAGGTACACACGCGCTTCCTCGGCCAAACGTTGTGGTAGACGCGACGCGGACCTCATGCGGGCCAGCTCCTGAGCGTTGGCATGGGCCACCATTTCTTCGGCGGCCAATTTAGGCAAGCCGGGGAAGTCGCGCTGGATCAGTTGAACATTGGCGTCGTTGGAAACATCACCGCCTGCTATTTCACGCTTGACTAGTTTGTCTCTGTTGCTATTAGCCGCGCTCAGCAAACGGTCTCGATACCTCACGAACCTTGCATACGGCCTGCGTAAGTGCTGCCTCAACGGATCGGCGCTTTCATCTTCCCGGGTCTGGGAATGCGCAGCCCAACCATCATCTGATACGTCTCGGGTACGCAGGTAAAGTTCGCCAACTTCTCGCTCTGTCATCAGTTCCTCACCCAGCAACTGACGAATTTCAGGCTCCGTCAATTGCTGGACAAAGGACCGAAACAGCAGCCCACTCTCGAGTTGTTCGTGCGTCAGTTCAACCACTTGAGTGGAACCGTTCGGGACGGCTGAGCGCCATACCGGCTGCCCCCCTGCATCCAGTGCCACCAATACCCGAGACTCGGGCCACAAGCCGCCTTCCATCAAAAACTGCACTTGCATCCGCCAGTCGATCCGGCCAAAAACCACAGGGTCCGGGTGCTTTAGCTGGTCGATAACCCTTTGGTATTTGTTGTCGCATTCAAATCGTCGGAGCATGTCTTTGAACAGCGGCGCGGGCGTGTGATGATCGATGAACACGCTTCGCAACTCTTCATCCGACACACCACTGAACGCCCTGGCCAATTCCAATTGGCTATCGCTCAAGTGATCGACAGAATGCCCAATGCGCCGCAACAAGGTCTTACGATCCCAAGTCAAAGGCTGCTCGAACTCATGCACCCAGGCTCCTTCCCCGTTGTGTTGGATTCGGGGTGCATAACGTGAATCGCCATCGGGATGCAGGAGCCTGAACTCATTGGGTTCGTCGCTGGCCCGGACTTTGTAGTGATTGCCGCCCCCTGCCGACAGGTACAGCTCGCCTTCATGACGATACAGGCCCTGGGTGTTGGGTCGTTGACCGTCAGGCAGCGTTATCCGGTGCAGGTAGTGTGCGGGGTCGAATGCATACAAGCGCTTGCGTCCATCGAATTCCACATGCACCAGGCGCTTGATGAAAGGGGCATCTTTGGCTGCCATCAGCCCAGGCGGCACGGCCAGCCCAGCCAGGTTGAGCGCCACGGCCGAAACGTGTGCCCAGGCGGTTTGGGTTTCGTCTTGTGACCAGGCTTCAATGCCTTCGCCGACCTCGTAAGCCATCTGCACGGCGGCGACGATCAGCATTGCCTCCCCCAGGAAAGGCACCACGAACGAGGCAAGATTGAGAATGTCCAGCGCACGGCTGCCGAATGACCATAGCCAGGCGTTGTAGACGCGCTCATCCACATCCCGGGTAGGTACCACGCTGGTGCGAGCATTTTCCACAGTCAGCTGCATGCGCCTTATCGCGCAGTCCACCCACACATCACGCCATGGCGGCGCGTAGCTGCCGTGCCGATTGATCCGCTCCTTTTGGGTGGGCACAAAGTCCACATCGTCGGCGTGACGGGCGTCCGGGTCCAGAAAGGCCTTGAGCCGCGTGAAGAATGCATCCTGGCTGGCAAGCGGCACAAACTGGCTGAAGAAAGTGCGGTACTCGACCCGGCACAGGCGTGTCGTCAGGTGGTCGGTAAACGCGGCAATATCGTCATATAACTTGAGTGGATACTGGGGGTCACCCGGGATGTAGACAATGCAAGGCCGGGAGACCAATTCGGCGTTTCTGAGGTTCGCCCGCCACACGACCGGACCGATGATCAGGATGTTTTCGATGTCGAAAGCGAATAACCGAAACGGTGAAAACTTGACCTCCTCCCCCGCCCATGTCACCTGTGCCTGGCTTCGCAGAAGATCGATGATCAATTGGTGGCCATCGGGATGGATATCACCCTTCATCAAGGCAATCTCTGCCGCCAACTCCAACTGATGCCGATGGCTGAGGATCAACGTGCTGTACAGCTTGCCGATGCCTGCTTCCGTGCTGGTGATATGTATCCGGCTATTGATGAAGGTTCGCACATACTCGTTGTACGAGCCGCCCAGATCCAGTTCCCGGCAAAGTTGGGCAAACTCGTGGGCCTTGATGCTCAGCTTGACCGACTGGACGTCGCCTGGAGAGGGAAGCCTGACGCGTGACGAGCGAGAAAAGTCGTAACGGGTGACCAGGTGGCAATCCGCGCAAACCGGCTCAGTCGCTTCATCCTGGGTGAAGTTATTTAGCGCCGCTCCCAACAGGCTGTTGCCTTGGTAGGAATAGAATTGCGGGGCCAATGTGCTGGTGCGGCTGGTCGAGACCTCTTGAGGGCCGGCCTCGCATTCTTTCTGCTCCATCTTGCGGGCAAAAAATACCTTTCGAGTGTCCAGGCGCTGGCCGAATTTCTTTTCAATCGCGGCCACCAGCAACGGCTCGGCAAAGGCCGCCGGCCCTTTGAATGGCTTGAACATTTGATCGAGCTCATTCAAGGAACGCCGACTGCGCAGATGGACCGCCCGCAGACGGTCCTTCGCAGCCGTCGAGGCATGGGTGTACCAGTCCGGAATGCGCAGTTGCAATGAGGCCAATTCGGTTTTGCGCTCATCCAGCGCTTCGGTGTACCAGTCTGGGGTGTTGTCCCGTATCACGCGGCCGTGGGGGCTGGGGTCGTCGGCAACCGGGCGCACGGGCGGATCGATAGGGGGGCTGGTCATGGGCATGACCCTCAAGTGGCGAAGTAATGCGCCACTTTAGGGCCCCCCGTTCAGTCCGGAGCAGTAGACATGCACTGCCTCTTAGCGGTCGTTGCGCAACTCCTCGATACTGATCTCGCGCATGCGGAATTTCTGGATCTTGCCCGTTACCGTCATCGGAAACTCCTCCACGAACTTGAAATGCCTGGGAGTCTTGAAGTGCGCGATGCGGCCCTTGCACCAGGTTTGCAATTCCAGTTCATTGGCCACATGGCCGGGGTGGAACTTGACCCAGGCGACGATCTCTTCGCCATAACGCTCATCCGGAATGCCGATGACCTGCACATCCGCCACCGCAGGGTGAGTGAAGAAAAACTCCTCCAGCTCGCGCGGGTACACGTTCTCGCCGCCCCGGATGATCATGTCCTTGTTACGCCCGGCGATGCACACGTAGCCGTGCTCATCCATGGTCGCCAGGTCGCCGGTGTGCATCCAGCCAGCCTCGTCGATGGCCTCACGGGTGCCGTCAGGGTTGTTCCAATAGCCAAGCATCACGCTGTAGCCACGGGTGCACAGCTCACCGATTTCACCGCGGGCAACCGTGTTGCCATCGGCGTCGATGATTTTGTTTTCCAACTGCGGCTGTGTGCGGCCGACGGTGGTGACGCGCCGGTCCACGTCGTCGTTGGCACCGGTCTGCAGGGACACCGGGCTGGTTTCGGTCATGCCGTAGGCGATCTGCACCTCGCCCATGTGCAACTCGCTGATGACCCGACGCATCACCTCGATGGGGCACGTGGCGCCAGCCATGATGCCAGTGCGCAGGGTGGCCAGGTCCAGCTCGCCCCGGCGTGGGTGGTCGAGCATGGCGATGAACATGGTCGGCACGCCGTACAGGCCCGTGGCGCGTTCTTCGGCAACGGCGGTGAGCGTGAGTAACGGGTCGAAGCCGTCATTGGGGTAGATCATGGTGGTGCCGTGGGTGATGCAACCCAGGTTGCCCATCACCATGCCGAAACAGTGATACAGCGGCACCGGGATCACCAGGCGATCCTGCGCGGTCAGGCCCAGGCTTTCACCGACCATGTAGCCGTTGTTGAGGATGTTGTGGTGGCTGAGGGTGGCGCCCTTGGGAAACCCGGTGGTGCCGGAGGTGTACTGAATGTTGACGGGCTGATCGAAGTGCAGGCTGGCCTGGCGTGTGTGCAGTTGCACGGGCGGGACGCCAGCCCCAAGCACCGCCAACTGCGACCAGGGCATGAAGCCTTCAGGCGGGCTGGGGTCCAGGCTGATGATGCCGCGCAGGTCGGGTTTCAGTTCCTGGAGCATGGCGTGGTAGTCGGAGCTCTTGAACGAACCGGCGCACACCAGCCAAGAGCAGCCCGACTGCTTGAGCACGTAGTCCAGCTCACTGCTGCGGTACGCCGGGTTGATGTTGACCAGGATCACCCCGAGCTTGGCGCTGGCGATCTGGCTGATGCACCACTCGGCGCAGTTGGGCGCCCAGATGCCCAGGCGGTCGCCGGCCTGCATGCCCAGGGCCAGGAAGGCGCGGGCGTGCAGCTCAACGGCGTCGGCCAGTTGCCGCCAGGTATAACGACGCTGTTGATGGCGCACCACCAGGGCCTCGCCCTCGGGGAATTGCGCAACGG
Source organism: Pseudomonas sp. GW821-FHT09A09 (assembly GCF_059418405.1). NCBI lineage: Bacteria > Pseudomonadati > Pseudomonadota > Gammaproteobacteria > Pseudomonadales > Pseudomonadaceae > Pseudomonas > Pseudomonas sp. GW821-FHT09A09. The sequence continues at coordinate 20,710 of NZ_JBWKPU010000019.1, read as the reverse complement.
TGCGATCGAACGCCTGGCCAATCGTCATGGCCAGCAAGGTCTTGTCCTGAGAGCCACGGCTGTAGCTCTGATTCGGTTGATCCATAACGACCCCTGTTGTCTTTTTTGTAGGTTGACGTAAACGTAAACTACGATTGACAGCGCCGTAACGCAAGCTTACGTTAACGTAAAGGTGAGCGCCCGCCCCTGGCGCGCCACCCACACAAAAACAACGCTCACATTAAGGTGCCTGTCCATGAGTTACCCGTCCCTGAACTTCGCCCTCGGTGAAACCATCGACATGCTGCGCGAACAGGTGCAGCACTTCGTAGCCAAGGAAATCGCACCTCGCGCGGCACAGATCGACAGCGACAACCTGTTCCCCGCCGACCTGTGGCGCAAGTTCGGTGACATGGGCCTGTTGGGCATCACCGTGCCGGAAGAGTACGGCGGCGCGGGCCTGGGTTACCTGGCCCACGTGGTGGCCATGGAAGAGATCAGCCGGGGGTCGGCCTCGGTGGCGTTGTCCTACGGCGCCCACTCCAACCTGTGCGTGAACCAGATCAACCGCAACGGCAATCACGCACAAAAACTCAAGTACCTGCCTCAATTGATCAGCGGCGAACACGTCGGCGCCCTGGCCATGAGCGAGCCGAATGCTGGCTCCGACGTAGTGTCGATGAAACTGCGCGCCGACAAACGCGGCGACCATTACGTGCTCAACGGCAGCAAGACCTGGATCACCAACGGCCCCGACGCCAGCACCTACGTGATCTACGCCAAGACCGACCTGGAGAAAGGCGCCCACGGCATCACCGCGTTCATCGTCGAGCGCGATTGGAAGGGTTTCAGCCGCAGCAACAAGTTCGACAAGCTGGGCATGCGCGGCTCCAACACCTGCGAGCTGTTCTTCGATGACGTGGAAGTGCCCGAAGAAAACATCCTCGGCACCCTCAACGGCGGCGTGAAAGTGTTGATGAGCGGCCTGGACTACGAACGCGTGGTGCTCTCCGGTGGCCCCACCGGGATCATGCAGGCGTGCATGGACCTGATCGTGCCCTATATCCACGACCGCAAGCAGTTCGGCCAGAGCATCGGCGAATTCCAGCTGATCCAGGGCAAGGTCGCCGACATGTACACCCAGCTCAACGCCAGCCGCGCCTACCTCTACGCCGTGGCCCAGGCGTGCGAGCGCGGTGAAACCACGCGCAAGGACGCCGCCGGGGTGATCCTCTACAGCGCCGAACGCGCCACGCAAATGGCCCTTGATGCGATCCAGATTCTCGGCGGCAACGGCTACATCAACGAGTTTCCCGCCGGCCGCCTGCTGCGCGACGCCAAGCTGTACGAAATCGGCGCCGGCACCAGTGAGATTCGCCGGATGCTGATCGGCCGCGAACTCTTCAACGAAACCCGCTGAAGGAGCGCGCCATGGCCACCTTGCACACCCAGCTCAACCCGCGTTCGGCGGAGTTCGCCACCAACAGCGCCGCCATGCGCCAGCAGGTCGACGCCCTGCACACCCTGCTCGCCCACGTGCAGCAAGGGGGCGGCGCCAAGGCCCAGGAGCGGCACACCTCACGGGGCAAACTGCTGCCGCGTGAACGCATCAATCGCCTGCTGGACCCGGGCTCGCCATTTCTGGAACTCAGCCAACTGGCCGCCCATCAGGTGTATGGCGAAGACGTACCGGCAGCCGGGGTGATTGCCGGGATCGGTCGCGTGGAAGGCGTGGAATGCATGATCGTCGCCAACGACGCCACGGTGAAAGGCGGCTCCTATTACCCGCTCACCGTGAAAAAGCACCTGCGTGCCCAGACCATCGCCGAACAGAACCGCTTGCCGTGCATCTACCTGGTGGACTCCGGCGGCGCCAACCTGCCACGCCAGGACGAAGTGTTCCCGGACCGTGAGCACTTCGGGCGGATCTTCTTCAACCAGGCCAACATGAGCGCCCAGGGCATCCCGCAGATCGCGGTGGTCATGGGTTCCTGCACCGCCGGTGGCGCCTATGTGCCAGCCATGGCGGATGAAGCGATCATGGTGCGCCAGCAAGCCACCATTTTCCTCGCCGGGCCACCGCTGGTGAAGGCGGCCACAGGTGAAGTGGTCAGCGCCGAAGACCTCGGTGGTGCCGATGTGCATTGCAAGATCTCCGGCGTGGCCGACCACTATGCCGACAGCGACGAACACGCCCTGGCCCTGGCGCGACGCAGTGTGGCCAACCTCAACTGGCGCAAACAGGGCCAGTTGCTGCAACGCACGCCGGTGGCGCCGCTGTACAACAGCGAAGAGTTGTACGGGGTGATCCCGGCCGATGCCAAGCAGCCGTTCGACGTGCGCGAAGTGATCGCGCGGCTGGTGGACGGTTCGGTGTTTGATGAATTCAAGGCGCTGTTCGGCACCACCTTGGTGTGTGGCTTTGCGCACCTGCACGGCTACCCGATTGCGATCCTCGCCAACAACGGGATCCTGTTTGCCGAGGCCGCGCAGAAAGGCGCGCACTTTATCGAGCTGGCCTGCCAGCGTGGCATTCCCCTGCTGTTCCTGCAGAACATCACTGGCTTCATGGTCGGCCAGAAGTACGAGGCCGGCGGCATCGCCAAGCATGGCGCCAAGCTGGTCACCGCCGTGGCCTGCGCCAAGGTGCCGAAGTTCACCGTCATCATCGGCGGCAGCTTTGGGGCCGGTAACTACGGCATGTGCGGCCGCGCCTATGACCCGCGTTTTTTGTGGATGTGGCCGAACGCGCGCATTGGCGTGATGGGCGCCGAACAGGCCGCTGGCGTACTGGTGCAGGTCAAGCGTGAACAGGCTGAACGGGCTGGCAGCGAATTCAGCGCCGAAGAAGAAGCGGCGATCAAGCAGCCGATCCTCGACCAATACGAGACCCAGGGCCACCCCTACTACTCCAGTGCCCGCCTGTGGGACGACGGCGTGATCGACCCGCTGCAGACCCGTGACGTGCTGGCCCTGGCCCTGTCCGCTTCGCTGAATGCCCCCATCGAGCCGAGCCGCTTCGGCGTGTTCCGCATGTAAATGGAGCTGTACCCCATGAGCGATTTCAACACCCTCGAACTGATCACCGACAGCCGTGGCTTTGCCACCCTGTGGCTCAGTCGTGAAGCAAAGAACAACGCGTTCAACGCCGAGATGATCCGCGAACTGATCATCGCCCTCGACCGAGTGCAAGGCGATCCGTCCCTGCGCTTTCTGCTGCTGCGCGGACGCGGCAAGCATTTCAGCGCCGGAGCCGACCTGGCCTGGATGCAGCAATCGGCCGAGCTGGATTACCACACCAACCTGGATGATGCCCGCGAACTGGCGGAGCTGATGTACAACCTGGCCAAGTTGAAGATCCCCACGCTGGCGGTGGTTCAAGGCGCGGCCTACGGCGGTGCGCTGGGCCTGATCAGTTGCTGCGACATGGCGATTGGCGCCGATGACGCGCAGTTCTGTCTGTCAGAAGTGCGCATCGGCCTGGCACCGGCGGTGATCAGCCCGTTCGTGGTGCAGGCCATCGGCGAACGTGCGGCGCGGCGGTATGCCCTGACCGCCGAACGTTTCGACGGCCAGCGCGCCCGGGAAATCGGCTTGTTGGCCGACAGCTACCCCGCCAGCGAACTGGACCTGCAGGTGCAGCTGTGGGTCGCCAACCTGCTGCAGAACAGCCCGGCCGCCATGCGTGCCAGCAAGGATTTGCTGCGTGAAGTCGGTAATGGCGCCCTGACACCGGCCCTGCGCCGCTATTGCGAAAACGCCATTGCGCGGATTCGCGTCAGCACCGAGGGCCAGGAAGGCTTGCGCGCATTCCTGCAAAAACGCCCGCCCAGCTGGCAAGCACAGGAGCCGCGCTCATGAGCACACTGACCACCCTGCTGGTGGCCAACCGTGGCGAGATTGCCTGCCGCGTGATGCGCACTGCCAAGGCCATGGGCCTGACCACCGTGGCCGTGCACAGCGCCACTGACCGCGACGCGCGACATAGCCGTGAGGCGGACATTCGCGTGGACCTGGGCGGCAGCAAAGCCACCGACAGCTACCTGCAAATCGACAAGCTGATCACTGCCGCACAGGCCAGTGGCGCCCAGGCGATCCACCCGGGTTACGGTTTCTTGTCGGAAAACGCCGGCTTCGCCCGTGCCATTGAAGCAGCGGGCCTGATCTTCCTCGGCCCGCCTGCCTCGGCCATCGATGCCATGGGCAGCAAATCTGCCGCCAAGGCGCTGATGGAAACCGCCGGCGTGCCGCTGGTGCCCGGCTATCACGGTGAGGCGCAGGACCTTGAAACCTTCCGCGCCGCCTGCGAGCGCATCGGCTACCCGGTGCTGCTCAAAGCCACGGCCGGTGGCGGCGGCAAGGGCATGAAGGTGGTCGAGGAGGTCAGCCAACTGGCCGAAGCCCTGGCCTCTGCCCAGCGTGAGGCGCTGTCGTCCTTCGGCAACGGGCAAATGCTGGTGGAGAAATACCTGATCAAGCCGCGTCATGTGGAGATTCAGGTGTTTGCCGATCAGCACGGGCATTGCCTCTACCTCAACGAGCGCGACTGTTCGATTCAGCGTCGCCATCAAAAGGTCGTGGAAGAAGCACCGGCGCCAGGCCTGAGCGTCGAGCAGCGCAAAGCCATGGGTGAAGCCGCCGTGCGCGCTGCCCAGGCCATCGGCTATGTGGGCGCCGGTACCGTGGAATTTTTGCTGGATGCCCGTGGCGAATTCTTCTTCATGGAGATGAACACACGCTTGCAAGTGGAACACCCGGTGACCGAGGCGATCACCGGCCTGGACCTGGTGGCCTGGCAAATCCGTGTCGCACAGGGCGAGGCGCTGCCAATCACCCAGGAGCAGGTGCCGCTGATCGGCCATGCGATTGAAGTGCGCTTGTACGCTGAAGACCCGGCGAATGATTTCCTGCCGGCCACCGGGCACCTGGCGCTGTACCGCGAATCTGCCCCAGGCCCTGGGCGACGTGTGGACAGCGGCGTTGCACAAGGGGACGACGTGTCGCCGTTCTACGACCCGATGCTCGGCAAGTTGATCGCCTGGGGCGAGGACCGTGAGCAAGCACGCCTGCGGTTATTGAGCATGCTCGATGAGTTTGCCGTGGGCGGCCTGAAGACCAACCTGGGTTTTCTGCGCCGGATCATCGGCCACCCGGCCTTTGCGAGCGCCGAACTGGATACCGGGTTCATTCCGCGCTATCAGGACCAATTGTTGCCGACCGCCGGCGCCCTGAGCGATGAGTTCTGGCAGGCGGCGGGCGCGGCTTATATGCAGAGCTTGCCGGCCGGTGATGGGCCTTGGGCGGACACCCGCGGGTTCCGGGCGGGGCTGCCTGCGGAGGTTTCGCTGCATTTGAGCTGCAATGGACAGGATCGGTTGGTGACGTTGCAGGGGGATGCCTTCAGGTTGCACGGCGAGCAGTTGTCGAGCGAGCACCAAGGCGTGCGTCGCAACCTTCTGGCCGTACGCAGCGAGGGCGGCGTGTTCCTGCGCTGGGACGGCGAGATGCACGCCATCAGCCTGTTCGACCCGATTGCGGCGGTCGAGGCCAACCAGTCTCACCAGGGCGGCCTCACGGCGCCCATGAACGGCAGCATCGTGCGCGTGTTGGTTGAAGTCGGCCAAAGCGTGGAAGCCGGCGCGCAACTGGTGGTGCTGGAGGCGATGAAGATGGAGCACAGCATTCGCGCGCCTGAGGCCGGGATGGTCAAGGCACTGTTCTGCCAGGAGGGTGAAATGGTGGCCGAAGGCAGCGCGCTGGTGGAGCTGGAAACGGCGGGCTAGAACTTCGCCTTGGCTTGCACGACAACGCCGAGGATGCGGCAGTCGTCAGTGAGCAGTTGTTTGGGGTAAGTGGGATTGAGCGGCGTCAGGTAGAGCTGGCCGCTCTCTTCCATCAACTGGCGGAAGGTGGCGTGAGTGCTGTTGGCCCATTGTGCGACCACCAGCCTGCCGGGTTCGGCTTCTATGGCCGGGTCTACCAGGATCATCATGCCAGCGCCGACGCTCAAGCCGCTGGGGGCCGCCATGGCGTCGCTGGTTACCGGCAGCCAGAACGCCTCGCCTTCGCACCGATAATCTGTCAGTTCGAATCGTTGGGCGTCATAGCGCGCGGGTTCTTCGCGGATTTCGCACAGGCCCCTCCAGTCGCTGACCGGGTAACGGAAATACGGCGTGTAGGGTTTTATCGGTGGCGGATCCTGTTCAGCGCCCCGCTCGCGAATCTCAAGCACCACTTCCAGCTCATCAAGCCCCAATGCTTGCAACAGCCGGTTCATGTCTTCCAGGCTCGGCACGCGACGTTTGTTGAGCCAGTGGCCCACACCGCCCTGGGACATGCCCAGGCGTTCGGCCAGTTGGTCCTGCGTGACCTTGCGGTCTTTCATGTTGGCCTTGACCAACGCTATCCAGTTATCCATGGGGCCTGACAATACGTCGCGTATTTTTCAGGGCAATAAACAGTTTGTAGTAATCCATAAAACGACATAAATACGATACGTACTATCATCGATCATATGGTTTTCGACACCCCCACAGAGTACCGACCCTTATGACGACAAGCCCGTACCTCCTGCCTGAAACCGCTGAAAACGATGAGTTGCACGACATGTGCAGCAGCAGCGCCGCCCAACGTGCGCTGGACTATTACTTGAAAGAGGATGTGTCGGCCCCCGTGCCGGACGGCGCCCTGTTTGCCATCAAGCCCGGCATCAGCCAGGAGGAAGCGTTGGTGCACGCTTCTGACCTGTTGCGCAGTGCGGCGGCCACGGCCTATGAGTCTGCGAGCAGCCATCATGGCAATCAACGCGACCTGGCATTTTCAGTGGTGTATTTGATCGATATGGCGAAGGCGATGGTGGAGCGGTCGTTGCAGGCGCAGCAGGCATCGGCAAACGTGTAACGGGCGCGAAAGAAAAATATTTCTATCCCTCGGATAAAAACATTTGACTTGCAAATGATAATGATTATTATTGGACGCAGCTGGTCGCGAGATCAGTCGATAGACCAAGGGACCTTAGGTCGGACTCTTGGAATATCTCCTCATCAGGCTAATCACGGTTTTTGACCCGGCTCTTTGGCCGGGTCTTTTTTTTGCCAGTTTCCCTGGCGTGGCTTCAGGCTAATGAAGACTGTGTGTTGCTTGATGGCGCGCATGGTAGCAAAAGACCATCGCCAAAAGAAAGCCGAACGAGCGCTCTAGCCCGGATCTTTAAGAAATAGCGCTTGAGAATCAATCTCATAGATTCTAAGCTGCTGGCGCGTCAAGGATGACGCCCCCTCCCCATGCAACAATTTTGCATCAAGATTTTGCCCGACTCCTGTGTAAGATATCTGCCACAACACAGCTAATCAGGCGACCCGACCATGACCGTGGCCTTGACCTCCATCAAGATCAGCACCGACTTCGACAGCGGCAACATCCAGGTCCTGGATGCCAGCGACGCCTATCAGTTGCTGCTGGCGATCAACCCCGACACCCGTAGCCCACATTTCCAATGGTTCCACTTCAAGGCCGAAGGCATGCATGTGGGCCACACCCACACCTTCCGCCTAAGCAATGCGGGCCAGTCTTCGTATAAGCATGCGTGGAGCGGCTACAACGCAGTGGCGTCCTACGACCATATCAACTGGTTCCGTGTGCCCACGCGTTTTGATGGCGAGATCCTGCACATCAGCCTGGAAACCCGCGAAAAGCACGCCTGGTTCGCCTACTTCGAACCCTATAGCCGCGAGCGCCATGACTGGCTGATCGAGCAGGCCCTGAACGGTGCCGGCACCCAGCTGCTGGCCACCGGCAAGAGTGCCGAAGGCCGTGACATCCAGTTGCTGCGCCGGGGCAAAGGTGGCGAAGGTCGCCGCAACGTGTGGATCATTGCCCAGCAACACCCTGGCGAACACATGGCCGAATGGTTCATGGAAGGCATCATCGAGCGCCTGCAACAGGACGGTGACGCCGAGCTGAAAAAGCTCCTGTCCGTGGCCGACCTGTACCTGATCCCCAACATGAACCCCGACGGCGCCTTCCACGGCCACCTGCGCACCAACGCCATGGGCCAGGACCTCAACCGTGCCTGGCAGAGCGCCAGCCAGGAAATCAGCCCGGAAGTGCTGTTCGCCCAGCAGCAAATGGATAAGTACGGCGTGGACCTGTTCCTCGACATCCACGGAGACGAAGAAATCCCCTACGTCTTCACCGCAGGCTGCGAGGGCAACCCGGGCTACACCCCGCGTATCGAAGGCCTTGAAAAACATTTCCGCAGCCACTTGAGCGCCCTCACCCGCGACTTCCAGACCGCCCACGGCTACACCCGCGACCTGCCGGGCGAAGCCAACATGACCCTGGCCTGCAACGCCGTTGGCGAGAAGTACGACTGCCTGTCCCTGACCCTGGAAATGCCGTTCAAGGACAACGACGACGCGCCCAACCCGAAAACCGGCTGGTCCGGTGAGCGCTCCAAGCAGTTGGGCAAGGACGTATTGAGCACGGTCGCCGACATCGTGACCATCCTGCGCTAACCCTTTGTAGGAGCCGGCTTGCCGGCAATGAGGCCCTTGATAACAGCAAGAATTTCAAGGACGCCATCGCCGGCAAGCCGGCTCCTACACGGTCAGCGTTTGCTGCCGGTCATGCTTTGCAACACACCGTCGCGTCGGATCAGCCCATGGAACAACGCTGCCGCCAGGTGCAACAGCACCGTCAAGAACAGCAGGTAAGCCAGAAAGCCATGGGCCTTGCGCAACACCGCAAACAACGGCGCATTGGCACCCACCAAGGCTGGCAACTGCACCGAGCTGCTGAGCATCACCGGGTCGCCCGCCGCTGAGATCATCGCCCAGCCCAGCACCGGCAACACCAGCATCAAGGCGTACAGCACGATATGGGACGCCTTGGCTGCCAACACTTGCCACAGGGGCAAGTCGGCCGGCAACGGCGGCTGACGCGTTGAAAAGCGCACCACCAGCCGCACGATCACCAACGCCAGGATCGCGATCCCCAGCGGTTTGTGCAGGTGGATCAGCCATTCATGGCGCTCCGACACTGATGCCACCATGCCCGCGCCGATAAACAGCATCGCGATGATCATCAACGCCATCAGCCAGTGCAGCAAGCGCGCCAGAGGGGCGAAAAACCGCGGTTGAACATTCATGGCTTCGACTCCTGAGGGGCACTGTGCAAGGGGCTGACTTCACCGGCACGACGCAAGTACGAACTGGCATACGCAGCCGAGCGTGCCGCCAGCAGCGGGTCGTTGGAAGCCTCGATACCACTGGGTAGAACCAGCGGATCGAAGTTGATATCACGGCAATCGCCGTCCGCTTGCGGTTGACTGCCCTGCAACACCAGGGTGCCGGCGTTCAACACCTTGTGTTCACCGCTCCAGGCCTTGCTGGCATCGTCCAGTGGGTCGCCAGGGTTGGCCAACGTCATGTTCAACTGCCAGCGCAACGGCCCCAAGGCCAGGCGCTGCACCAGGTCTTTTTCGAGGAAGTCGCTGCCTGCCGGAGCAACGTCGCCCGGCGCGTCCTGGCTTTGTGGCACTACGCCCCACCGCACTGCCTGGCGCTTGCCATCGGCACTCACCAGGAAAAACGCGTTGATCCCGTTATAGGTTTCCGTCGCGTAGCTGGCGGACGGCTTGGCCGTCTTGACCCACGCCAAAAACGGCGCGGTTTCAGGGTGCGCGGCAAAGAACGCCGGCATGTTCGCCGGGTTCGGCTTGCCAGTGGCCGGGTCGGGTGCGCCGGCCTGGAGCATCTGGTAGAACGCCTGCGGCGTGCCCACCGGGAACACCGGCATGCTGTTCATCCCGGTGCGCCACTGCTGACCGTTGGCCTGGCTGAACTGCAACGCAAAACTGCGGATTGGCACGCTGCTGTCCGGTGCGTAAGGGTTACCGCTGGGCAGGGCAAGCCGACCGATCACCGGGGTCTTGGCCTCGCTGAACACCTGGGCGCTGGAGTAGGCACGCGCCTCTGGGCTGCTCTCGAAGTAACCCGCCACGCACAGACCCTTGGCATGGTTGCGACGGAAGCCCGGGTGGATGCCGTTATTGGTTTCCAGGGCATTGACCAGGGTCTTGGGCCGCAGGCGCTGTGGGTCGAGTGTGCCGTTGACGTAGGCAAATGCCCCGGCAACGACCGCAACCACGGCACCGATACCGATGAGCCGTGCGATCAGGCTCGCCGTGCTCAACGGGGGACGCGGCGGTGATGAGTGATCTACCATGAAGAAACTCCAGGGCCAAAGGCCTTAGGGGTGGAACATAAGGTCGGAGCATTAAGACGAACGCCGATCTGCTCTATTCCCTGGCCCTGGATTTATTTTGGGGAGCGGGGAATAACCTTCAACGCCGGACGTCTCTCTAGTCCCAGCGTAGTGATCAGCCAGCCGACCATGCATGAACTCGACGAACAGTTACGTGAACTCATCCCCAGGTTGCGGCGCTTTGCCGTGTCCCTGACCCGTAACGCCAGCAGCGCCGACGACCTGGTGCAATCGACCCTGGAACGGGCGATCATCCGCTGGGCCGACAAACGCCTCGAAGGCGACCTGCGCGCCTGGCTGTTCTCGATCCTCTACCGCCAGTTCCTCGATGCGCACCGTCGCAGCCGACGCTATGCGCGCATGCTCGAATTCTTCACCGGCCGCGATGATGCGCAACCGTCAGTCGAACGCACGGTGATGGCCCAATCGACCCTGCAAGCCTTCGACCAACTCAACACCGAACAGCGCGCCTTGCTGCTGTGGGTGTCGGTCGAAGGCTTGAGCTACAAGGAGGTCGCCGAGATCCTCGACGTGCCCGTCGGCACCGTGATGTCGCGCCTGTCCCGGGCGCGCCAAGCCTTGCGTCAACTCAGTGATGGCGAAATAGCCAGCCCTTCCCTGCGGATACTCAAATGATCAGCCTGCCCCCCAGCGAACGCGATTTGCATGCCTACGTCGATCACCAACTGCTGGAGAGTGATCGCCGTGTGCTCGAAACCTACCTGGCCGCCCACCCCGACGTTGCCGCCCAGGTCCAGGCCTGGCAACAGGATGCGCAATTACTGCGCGCCTCATTGAGTGGTACTTTGCAGCAACCGGCCAACCCCAAGCTGGACCCCGCGCTGATTCGCCAGCGCATCCGGCATCAGTCCCGTCGCCACCTGGCAACGGCCGCCGTGTTGCTGATAGCCGTCAGCCTTGGCGGCGTTGGCGGCTGGCATGCCCGCGAGGTCACTCAACCGCCGATGTTGCCGATGGCCGATGCGATGCAAGCGTTCCGCCTGTTTGCCCAGGACGGCATTCTGCCCGCCGACTACAACACTCAGGGCAACAGCAATATGCAGGCCTGGCTCGACCGCTATTTCAACCAGGCCCATCGTTTGCCCGACCTCAGCGCCTCCGGTTTCACACCGGTCAGCGGGCGCCTGCTGACCACCGAATCCGGGGCGGCGGCGATGGTGGTGTATGAAAACCGTGAAGGCCACAAGATCAGTTTCTACATTCGCCCACCGGGCCCGGAGAACAACTTCCTGCCCCGGGGCAGCCGCAGCGCCGACGGTTTGCAGGCCGAATACTGGTCCGGCGCCGGCTATAACTATGCGATGGTCAGCCCCAACGATGAACCGACCGCGCGGCTGATCAAGCAGACGATCAAGTTCTAGAACCCCACGTCGAGCACCACGTTGTCGAGGTAGGTACCGCCCGGCGGCGTGGCCTGGTCGGTGTAGATCTTGGCGTTGTAGTTGAACACCTGGCTACCGGTGCCCAGGCCGTTGCCGGGGTTGACCTCGGCGGTGGAGCTGTCTCGCCGTGCAGCGCCGACACTGCCCCAGCGCGTGGTGCCGGCGCTCTTGAAGATGTCGTAAGCCAGGTAGTTGCTGCCCGAAATCATCCGCCGACGCCCGCCCACGCTGACCGCGTTCTGGCCATCGCTCAAACCCACACTGTAGGCACTGCCCTTGGTGCAGGAGATGCTGATGGTCTGGCCGGTGACCGGGGTAAAGGCGCTTATCACCGGTGCACTGCCAAAGCTGATGTTGGGCGCGGTGATCTGGCAGTCGTTGGTGACGGTCATGCTCACCGTCAGCGTGCGGGTCTGGGGCGTAAGGTTTCTGTCACGCAGCACACACAAGGACCCTACCCCCAGGCCGATGCAGTAATCCCAGCTCCAGGCCAGGTTCAGCACTTCGGTGTAGACCCCCGCCGCCACGTTGCTGCCCGTGATGCTGCCGAAGTACAGCGGCATGGTCTTGTTGCCCGGGCCGCTCAACAGCCCGGCAGCGGTAGCCAGGCCATTGGGGCCGAAGTCGAACTGGCTGTTACGATTGATCGGAAAGTTGGTGGTGTTGTTGCCGTAGACCGTATAGCCGATCACATCACCGGTGGGGCCGACCAGGCCGCCCGTCAGCGAGCTGATGGTCAGGTAGAAGTGATCGTTGGTGCCCAACGCGATCAGCGACGACCCGCAGCTCAAGCCGGCGTTCTGGGTCGAACTGCCTTGCGAGGCCGTGCGCACGTTGATCGAACTGACCGAGCCAAAGCTGGCCGGTGTCGTCGCCACCACCGAACACAGTGCCATCGCCTGCCCCGACACCCCAAGGCTGGCGCTCGCCAACACGCTGTAAAGCCATCCCTTGCCCCTCACCCGCTCGCTCCTTGCTCAGTCGCTCATTGGCACACCAACGGCCCGATCAGGGGCACGTCCGGTTGTTGCACATCCATCTCAAAGGTCGCCTGGCAGGTACGCCCGCCCACCATCGTGACCTGCAAAGTGTTGTGGGCCGCCAGGTTTTCCAGGTAGACCAGCCCCTCCCAGCCCACCACCGCCTGGGTGTTGCTTTGCTCGTGCACCACCAGGCTGCCCAAGGGCAATTCCTGGTGCTGGCCGTCTACCAGGGTGATGCTCGCGGCGATCACCCGACGCAGCGGAAACTCCAGCAGGTAACCGCTACCCCGGCGCACCGACACCCGCTGCTCCACGTTCGGGCTCTGGATATTCGGTGGCAGGTTGAGCGGATCAATCTCATATTTGGCACGGTAGTAAGCGCTGCTCCAGGGCACCAGCAGGTGCCCGTTACGGTCGGTCTGGCCCACCAACTGATTCTCGTAGCGCACCGGAATCCCGGCGAAACCCTGGGTGCTCACCACCACAAAGGCATCGTTGATACGATTGGCGGCGAAGGTATCGCCGCCCATCCACACCAACGAACCGCTGGCATCCGCCCAGCGCGTCTCGGCATCGCTGCTGCCGTAGACACCGGCCTGCAACTGCACCGACTGCAAGCGCCAGGTCAGGTCGGCCTGGCGGTAAGTCGGCCCGTCGCCCTGGGCGTAGCCGAGGTTGTAACCCACCCCGCCATCGCTGGGCACCGAGCTGCTGTAGTTGATGCGCTGGCGACTGGCACCGTCCTTGCTGCGTTCGCTGCTCAGGGCCAGGCTGCCATTGAGGTCGAACGGGATCACCAGTTGTGCCTGCACGGCCCAGTTGCTGTCGCCGACCTCACGGTTGGCCGACAGGTAAAAACTGGTATTGCGCCACAGCGGCTTGCTCCAGCTCAGGTTGAGCAGGCGTGTGCGCGAATCGTCCGCGGCCTGCACGTCGAAATAGCCCACGCCCAGGCTGCCGAAACGCTCCAGGTTGAGGCTGAGCGTAACCTGTTCGCTGCGCTTGCTGAGGCTCGCGTAAGGGGTGTCCACCAAGGTCAGGTCAGCGTATTCGTTGTGCCGCTCCACGCGCTGGTACGACAGGCTGTAGCGCGTGCTGTTGTACTGATAACCCAGGCTCAGTTGCTGGCCATTGCGACCGTCGAACTGGCTCTGGCTGAGGGCTGTATTGAGGATGCCGAAGTTGCCCAGACGCAGATTGCCGCCCAGGCCACCGAGGGTCAGGTCACTTGACGCTTCGGCGTGGCTTTCCAGGGTCAGGTTGTCGGAGTAGCCATAGCGAAAGGTGCCACTGGCCACGCCCGGCCCATAGGCAAAATCCCGTACGGTGTAATCGCGGCGCAAGGTCCCGGCCGCCACAGAGAAATCCGTCAGCCCCTTTTGCAGCAAAGTACTGGTGACATAGAACGGCACCGTGGTCGACACTTGGCGCCCCAAGGCGTCCGTAGTCACCACCACCGCCTCGCCGGCACCGTTGATGAAGGGCACGTTAGTGAGGGTGTACGGCCCCGGCTGCAACAAGGCGCTCTCGGATTTGTAGCCATTGATAAACAGGTCCACCGACGAGGGCACCGCCGCCTCGCCGGCAAACTGCGGCAACGGATACGTCACCAGGTCCGGTCGCACCGCGAAATCCCGCGAGAACTGCACCCCACCCAGACGTACCGAACTGCTCCAGGGCAGCGACCCGCTGATCACGTCGCCAGCCTCGTAAGTGAGCATCCGTTCGTCATCGGAGAAACGCCACGTCGTGTCATAACGGCGATAGCCGTTGTTGAGGGTGCTGTTGCTCACATTGCCCGACAGAGTCTGACGGTATTGCCCGGTGTTGGACAAAGTGCCCCACGTGTCGAACAGCCGTACTTCGTTCCAGCCGGCCAGGTAGCTGCCACCTTCGTCGGTGTCGTTGAAGTACAGGTCATAGTTGAGCAAGGCACCGAAGCTGCTCATGGCCTGAGTGCGCGGGTAGGTATTGCGGTTGCCGATGAACTGTTCCTGCAACCACGACGGCGGCACATCCAGCAACAGGCGCTGGCCGTTGCTGTCGTAGTCGCTGTGCAGGCCGGGCAGCTTGTCCAGGGCGATACTGCCGGTGGGATCACCGGGCAGTTTCATGCCGACGTCCTGCAACGCGCTGGCGGGCACATACAGCTCGCCCGCCCGTTGATCGACCGCGATGACGCGGCCGGTGTCCATCTGGTTGACCACCAGTTCCAGAAACAGCTGTGCATCGGCGACAGCCTCCATACTGCTCGGGGGCGGCGGCAGGTCACCAGCCACCCCCGGAAGCGCCAACATCGCGCCCCACAGCCCGCTCACCACTGCCACCGACGGCCACATACAACGAGCCCGACCACGACTCACACATGGCGTTGTGTCCTTCAATGGACATCTCCATCCTGTTGAACCCGGGGTTTACCCCGTCCCGCTGCCTACTCCGTTATCGCGCCGGCGCCAGCGCTTCCACCTGCGCCGCGCCATTGATCCGCACTTGCAACGGCTGGTCGGCTGACACCGCCTCCGGCACCGGCCAGCGCATCGTCGCGCCCGGCAGCACATAGCCCAGCAGGCCGTCCGCCACAGGTCGTGTCTGACCGCCTTGTTTGAACGACGCGTCGGTGAGTCGCGCATGCACGGCGCCCTGGTTGCGTACCTCGATGTAACTGCGCCCGGCAACCGAGACCTTGCGCCAGCTCAAATCCGGTTTGCCGGCGCCCTTGGGATCGCGCTGGCGGGTGGCGTCCTCCTTGCTCCACAGACCCGCGCCGTACGCAAACAACGGCACCGAGTAGCGCATCTGGAAGCGAATCGCCGCCGCCGTGTTCTTGCCTTCCGGTGGGGTCGGCACCTGCAAGGGCGAAGGGATTTCATCGATGATGATGCGGTAGGCCAGCTCTTGCCCGGGTGGCACTTCACGGGTGCGCGTCAGGCGCACCAGCTGTTTCTGCCCCGGCTCGATCTTCGCCACGGGCGGGCTGCCGATGACGTCGCGCTGGTTCTGGTATTGCTCGTCGAAGCCGTTCTGGCTCCAGGCGAATACACGAATCTGCAAGTTGGCCGTCTCGGTGCCACGGTTTTCCAGCCACAACGCACTGGCCTGCTGGTCGGCCTCCAGCACCGGATCGATCGGCCAGATCAGCACCGAACTGGCCGCCTGCACCGCCACCACATTGCTCAATGCCCCCGCCAACACAGCAAAACCCGCGGCCCACAACCGCCGGGAAGGTGAACGCATAAAACCACTCCTCATACCCATAGCCCTACCACGACAATTGCACCTGCAACGTGTCGCTGTACGTCCCCCCAGGCTGATTGCCCGGTAACTGCACCCGCCCGTAGATAGGCAGGCTGATGTTGTTTGCATCGCTGTAGGTCACGTTGACGCTCTGACTGATCCCCAGGCCCTGACTGAAC
This sequence comes from Pseudomonas sp. GW821-FHT09A09, assembly GCF_059418405.1. Taxonomy (NCBI): domain Bacteria; kingdom Pseudomonadati; phylum Pseudomonadota; class Gammaproteobacteria; order Pseudomonadales; family Pseudomonadaceae; genus Pseudomonas; species Pseudomonas sp. GW821-FHT09A09. Next base: position 4,666 of record NZ_JBWKPU010000019.1, on the reverse strand, counting down.
GCTGCATCCTGAAACAACTGATACGCCACCCGTGCAGTGCCGGTATTGAGCTGCAAATTGCGCCCGGTGTTGCTGTGCAGGCCGCCGTTGACGCTCATGCTCAGCGTCACCCCCGGCGTGCATTGCAGGGTCACACCACCGATCAGGGCGGCGCTCACCGTACTGGTGGACAGCGCCGAATAACTGCCATAGGTCAGCGCCCCATAGTTGGAGCCGCCCCCCACCACCAGGCAGCCGGGGGTGACAGTGGCGCTCACCTGGAAGCTCTGGCTGGTCACCGCCGACAACGGCAGTGGCACCACCAGCCCACACGCCAGCAACGCCCTCACCCACCCAGACCGGATCATGACGCTAGAACGTCAGTTCCACGGCCACGGTGTCGGTGTAGGTGCCCGCCGGCAACCCCGCCTTGCCCACCGCACGACCGTAGAGATTCACGGTTTGCGCCACGCCGGTGCTGGTGGCGAGGGCGATCACGCCATCGATGGCCAGCAGCGAGGAATGCCCGCTGTCGGTGTAGAAGTCATAGGGCACAAAGTTGCCGAGACCATCGGCCAGCGCCCGAGTGCCGCCGGCGGAGGCATTGTCATGGGCCCCCGCACGCACTTTGATAGTCGGCGCAGTCCCCGCCGAGCACAGCACCGACAACGCTCCGCCCGTACCGGTACCGCCCAGCAACTGGGCGTCGGCGTTGGTGAACAGGCTGTTGGTAGTACCGAAGTTGAGGCTACCGAAGTTCAACCCGCTGGCCGCGCCGGACCCGTTGACCTGGCAACTGGCAATCAGCGTCAGGCTGGAGGTGATCTGGCCGGTCACGGTGGTGGCCGCATTGAGGCTGGAGGCCATCGCCAGGCCCAGCGCACAAACGCCTAATCGCGATACGAGTACATGCATGATATCCATCCTCATGGTTTACCAATCCAGAGTCACCGTCAGGGTGTCTGTGTAGATGCCGGCCGGTAAGGCCCTGGTATTCGCCACCACCGAGCCGAATACCGGAATTGGTATCTGCGCGCCCCGGGTCACGACGAAATTACGCTGCTGGCCGATGTTGTAGGTGCTGTGCCCCAACGGATCGGCCGAAAGTCGATACGGTATGGTCTGGGTGCCGTTGCTCAGACGCCGTGTGGTGCCGTCACCGTGGGCGCCGCCGTCGATGGTCACGGTAAAGCTGCTGACCACCGACGGGTTGCATGACACTGACAGCGGCGCCTTGTCGCCGTCGGTGACGCCCGCCGCCAAGGTGTTGTTCCAGGTCGGCCCCTGGCTGCCGAAGTCCAGGAGCGCTGTGCCACCTGTAGGACTCACCGGCGCACTTTCAACGCTGCTGACCTGGCAACTGGCAGTGATCACCAGGCGCGCATGAATCTGCCCGCTGGCGACCGCCGCCCAGGCGTCATCGGCGAGCAGCAACAAGCCGCCGAACGCCGCCAGGGCCAGGCTGCGACTCACCATGTGACGGTCACCTTGAGCAGGTCGCTGTAGCGACCGACGGCGGGAATTTCCTTGAGCGGCTCGATGCGGCCGTACAACGGCAGGTCAACGCTGCCGGTGTCCGGCACGCGACCGCTAAGTGGTTCATTCACCGGCAATGGAATGCGCCGCGCGGCGTCGGCGTAGAGTCGGTAGGGAATGGGTTTGGTGGACGGTGCCGAGGCGGCGAGGTAACGCACATCGCCTATGCCGCCATGCAGGCCGCCGTCGACGCGCACTTGGTAAGGGGTGTCGGGGTTGCATTCCAGCCGCGGCTGGCGCTGGCTAATCAGGGCCGCACTCAGGGGGCCGGCCGGGTCATCCAGACGCGGGCCGCTGCCAAAATCCAGTACGCCAAGCTGCTCGATGCCAGCGCTGCGGGTGGTGCCCACCAGCTGGCAGCCCCGCTGCACGTCGATCCGCACCTCCACCTGGAGTTGCGCACCGTAACCCGTGCTGCAGAACATCGCGCCCATGACTGCCAATACCGCTCGTCCCTTCACTGCCCCAAATCCTTATACAGGGGTGACTGCTGTGTATGAGGTTAGTCACTCAGGGGGAAACTGCCAGTCTGGGCGGGTTCAGCGCTGCGCCATGCCTTTTCGAGATAGCTGGCAGCGCCCTTCTCTATTGGTCAAATCGTGGCGGGCACCCTAAAGTGGGCGACCCTCGAAATACAGAGTGACCTGCATTGGCCGTGCTTTCCCTAATCCGGCGCCTGCTCGGCAAACCCACCGAAGCCTTGGGCACATCGCCGATCCCGGCGTTCTTCCAGGCCAAGGCCGAGCAACAGGGCTACACCCTCAGCGACGGCCAGACCCGGGCAATTGCCGCCCTGGCCCGCGAAACCGGGCACCTGCTCGCTGGCCAGCCTACCCGCAGCCTGTACCTGCACGGCCCGGTGGGGCGTGGCAAAAGCTGGCTGCTGGACGGTTTTTTCCAGGCCCTGCCGATTGCCGAGAAACAGCGCGTGCACTTCCACGCTTTCTTCGCCCAATTGCACCGGGGCATGTTCAAGCACCAGGCCGATGAAGATGCCTTGGGCGTCACCCTGGATGAGCTGCTGGCGGGCTGTCGCGTACTGTGTTTCGACGAGTTCCATGTCCACGACATCGGCGACGCGATGCTCATCAGCCGCTTATTCAAGGCGTTGTTCCAGCGCGGCATACTGGTATTGGTGACATCCAACTACGCGCCCGAAGGGTTGTTGCCCAACCCGCTGTATCACCAGCGGTTCAAGCCAGTGATCGACCTGATCGCCGCGCGCATGGAAGTGTTGGAGGTCAGCTCGCCGCAAGACTTTCGCAGCCTGCCCCAGGCCCACGCGCAGCAGCGCTTCACCAGCGGCCACTACGTATGGCCCGGCAGCGTCGAGCAGCGTGAGGCCCTCGGACTGCCCGCTGCCGATTGCCCGCCACAACCCTTGCCCGTCGGCACCCGCCAGCTGACCTGCCGCAGCCGCCAGGGGCGCACCATCGCCTTTACCTTCAATGACCTGTGCGAGCAGCTCACCGCCGTGATGGATTACCTGCTGCTGTGCCAGGACGTTGACCACTGGATCATCGACGGGCTGCCGCAACTGGCTGACAGCCCGATCGCCGTGCAGCAGCGCTTCATCAACCTGGTCGACGTGCTCTACGACCAGGACAAGCGCCTGACCCTGATCGGCCGACAGCCCCTGGCGGAATCGCTGGAAGGCCAGGCCATCGACCTGGCTCGCACCGCCAGCCGCCTGGGCCAATTGCAATCGGTGAGCCCGCAACACTCGCCCGACCCGGTATCATGAGCGCCATTTACACCCTCTTGCCGAGTGATCGCGCCGTTCATGAATACCCTCGCCCAACTCAAGGCCAGCCAACTGGCCGGCATCAAACGCCTGGACCTGTCCTGCGGGCTGACTGAATTCCCGCCGGAGATCTTCGAACTGGCCGACTCGCTGGAAATCCTCAACCTTACGGGCAACGCCCTGAGCCGCCTGCCCGACGACCTGCACCGCCTCACGCACCTGCGCGTGCTGTTCTGCTCGGACAACGCCTTTACCGAACTGCCGGAGTGCCTGGGCCAGTGCGCCAACTTGAGCATGATCGGCTTCAAGGCCAACGGGATCGCTCACGTGCCCGCCGCTGCGTTGCCGCCGTTGTTGCGCTGGCTGATCCTCACCGATAACCACATCAGCGAACTGCCTGACGAACTGGGCGAGCGGCCCTTGCTGCAAAAACTGATGCTGGCCGGCAACCGGCTGACGGCGCTGCCCCGGAGCCTGGTCAACTGCAAGAACCTGGAACTGCTGCGCATCGCCTCCAACCGCTTTACCCAGTTGCCACAGTGGCTATTGACCCTGCCAAGCCTGACCTGGCTGGCCTACGCGGGCAACCCGGTGGAGATGGCGGTGGACGTGTCGGCCGACGACGCGACGCCGGATATCGCCTGGTCAGAACTGGAACTGGCCGAGGTGCTGGGTGAAGGGGCTTCGGGCGTTATCCGCAAAGCGCTGTGGAAGCCTGCCGCCAAGCCGGTCGCGGTCAAGCTGTACAAAGGCACGATCACCAGCGATGGCTCGCCCCTGCACGAAATGCAGGCCTGCATCGCGGCCGGGCTGCACCCGAACCTGATCAAGGTCGAAGGCCGTGTGGTCGGCCATCCGGACGACGGGGCTGCACTGGTCATGGACCTGATCGACCCAAGCTACCGCAACCTCGCGGCCCTGCCGAGCCTGGCGTCGTGCACCCGCGACATTTATGAGCCGGGTACTCGCTTTAGTCTCGAAGTAGCGCTGCGCATGGCGCGGGGGATTGCTTCGGTGGCGGCCCATCTGCACCGGCATGGCATCACCCACGGCGATCTCTACGGCCATAACATCCTGTGGAATGAAGCCGGTGATTGCCTGCTGGGGGATTTTGGCGCGGCGTCGTTCCATGCCACGGCGGATACCGAGGAAACCCGCGCATTGCAGCGGATCGAGGTCAGGGCGTTCGGGGTGTTGCTGGGGGAACTGTTGGAGCGGGTAGAGACGGGGACGGTTGATCAAGCGTTGATCGCGTTGCAGCAACGTTGCTGCCAGCCCGATGTGCTCGCACGACCAGCCTTCAGCGAAATCGAAACGACGCTGCAAACCGTGTAGGAGCACGGGGGGGGGGGGGGGGGGGGGGGGGGGGGGGGGGGGGGGGGGGGGGGGGGGGGGGGGGGGGGGGGG
>NZ_JBWKPU010000018.1:43649-115160 GCF_059418405.1 Pseudomonas sp. GW821-FHT09A09 | reverse complement strand
TTGCCGGCGATGGCGCCCGTGAGATCGCCATCGCCGGCAAGCCGGGCTCCTACAGGGGATTAATGCCCCTCAGAGATAACTCCCTTGAGCATTCAACCGAGTACCTACTCCCCCGATATCGCGGTGCCTGCTGACAAACGCGTCTTCGGCGCCCGCGACCTGTTCTCCCTGTGGTTCTCCCTCGGCATCGGCCTGATGGTCCTGCAAACCGGCGCGCTGCTGGCGCCGGGCCTGGGCTTGTCCGGCTCCTTGCTGGCCATCTTCCTCGGCACGCTGGTAGGCGTGCTGTTGCTGGCCGCCGTCGGCGTGATCGGCAGCGACACCGGCCTGTCCGCCATGGCCGCGCTCAAACTCAGCCTCGGTGCCAAAGGCGCCAGCCTGCCGGCGCTGTTGAACCTGTTGCAACTGGTTGGCTGGGGTTCGTTCGAGATCATCGTGATGCGCGACGCCGCCAGCCTGCTGGGCGCCCGAGCCTTCAGCGACGGCAGCCTGTTGGCCAGCCCGTTGCTGTGGACCCTGTTTTTCGGTGGTTTGGCGACGCTGCTCGCAGTGAGTGGCCCGTTGACGTTTGTGCGCCAGATCCTGCGCAAGTGGGGTATCTGGCTGCTGCTCGCCGCCTGCCTGTGGTTGACCTGGAACTTGTTCGCCAAGGCCGACCTTGCCGCGCTGTGGGCCAAATCCGGTGACGGCTCCATGCCGTTTGCCGTGGGCTTTGATATCGCGATCGCCATGCCGCTGTCGTGGCTGCCGTTGATTGCCGATTACTCGCGCTTCGGCCAGCGTGCAAAAAGCGTGTTTGGCGGCACGGCCCTGGGCTTCTTTATTGGTAACTTCTGGCTGATGAGCCTGGGCGTGGCCTACACCCTGGCGTTTGCGCCAAGCGGTGAAGTGAATGCGCTATTGCTGGCGCTGGCTGGCGCAGGCCTGGGGATTCCGCTGCTGCTGATCCTGTTGGACGAGTCGGAAAACGCCTTTGCCGATATCCACTCGGCGGCGGTGTCCAGCGGCATGCTGTTGCGCTTGAAGGTTGAACACCTGGCCCTGGCCATCGGTGTGATCTGCACCCTGATCGCCTGCTTTGCGCCGTTGGCCCAGTACCAGAACTTCCTGTTGTTGATCGGCTCGGTGTTTGCGCCGTTGTTTGGCGTGGTGCTGGTGGATCACTTCATCCTGCGCCGTCGTGGCGAGGGCGTGGTTGCCAGCCTGCGTTGGCCGTCACTGCTGGCCTGGTTGGGTGGCATTGCGACTTATCACCTGCTGGCCAACTTGTATCCGGATGTCGGTGCAACCCTGCCAGCACTGGTGCTGGCAGGGCTGTTGCAGCTGGTGCTGGGCCGCGCCGTTAGTGGCGTGCGGGCATCAGCTCAGGCTTGAGTACGCCGGTGAGGCGCGCGTAGGGGATGGTCATTTCGATCAGCCCCAACGCGTACGGGCCAATGGTGGCCACGTTGTACTTGAGCACCACGCCGTTGCTGGTCAGGGCCACGTTCGGGGTCTTCTGGAACGGCCAGTTCTTCACGAACTCCGGGTCACGGTCCATCTGCGAGTTGATCAGCCAGCTGTTGTGGGCGACTTTGGCCGTGTTCCAGAACGCCTGTTCCTGGCCCGGCAGCAACATGTCGGTCAGGCTCAGCTCTTTGTGCAGGATGCGTGAATAGTTGATGAAGCCACGGCCGGGCTCGCCGTGGGCGGCGCCAGTGTCCAGGTAGCTGGAGACTTCGATGATCACCAGTCCGTCATGCTGCTCACGTACCTTGGCTTGCAAGTACATGCTGTTGCGATCGGCGGATTCGCGCAGGAACTTGTCCCGGTAGGCATTCAAGGTAGGCGGCACGCTGGCGCCCGGCGTGGTACGGGTCATTTGCAGCAGGCGCTGTTCCACCAGGGCGTCCAGTTGCGGCTCGGTGGGGAAGTGCACGGTATCGATGTTCACCAGCGGGCAATCCGGGCTGTCGCAGCCGGGCTTGATCTGTTCCGAGGCGTCCGGCTTGGTGTCCAGCGGCTTGAGGTAGCTGGGTTGGAACAGGCTCTGGCAGGCGCCCAGGGTCAGCGCGATACAGGCCACAGAGGCGATTTTCAAAAGCGACATGGAAGTCCTTCGTCTAACGATAAGAGCGAAATTTGTGGAGCTTCGACTACCGACAAAGCAGTCAGTTCGCCACTAAGCTGATTAGAGTGATTCTGACGCCCGCCGTCTATCCCGGCAACTGGAAAGGGGCTGCACCAAGGGGCGGGAGCGCGTTAGGATGGCGCCCATTGCACCGGCACTACGAGGAAGGATATGACGGACATTGCGAAATCGGCGCCGAGCAAGATCGAGATTGTTCAGCGTGACAATGCCTACCAGGGCTTCTACAAGCTTGATCGCGTGCAGCTGCGCCACGAGAAGTTCGACGGCGGCATGAGCCGGGTGATCAACCGTGAAGTCTTCGTGCGTCATGACGCCGTGTGCGTATTGCCTTACGACCCGCAGCGCGATGAAGTGGTGTTGATCGAGCAGTTTCGCGTCGGCGCCATGGGCCGTACCGACAACCCCTGGCTGGTGGAAATGGTCGCGGGCCTGATCGACAAGGACGAGGAGCCTGAGGAGGTTGCACACCGCGAAGCCGAGGAGGAAGCTGGGCTGACGTTCTCCGCGTTGTGGCCGATCACCAAATATTTCCCTTCGCCCGGCGGCAGTACCGAGTTTGTCCACCTGTACCTCGGCCGTTGCGACAGCGCAGGCGCAGGTGGCGTCCATGGATTGGAAGAAGAAGCTGAAGATATCCGTGTCACCACCTGGGCGTTCGAGGATGCCCTGCAAGCGGTGCGCGACGGCAGAATTTCCAACGCAGCCAGCATTATCGCCCTGCAATGGCTTGCGCTTAATCGCGCGGAAGTGAGGGGGTTATGGCAGTAAAGGCACGGGAACGATATCGAGTTGACTTGGTGGGCCTGCAAGCGGCCTGCGAGGCCAACTATGCGCGGTTGATGCGCCTGCTTCCCGACATGCGCCACACGCCTGAGGCACGGCGCATTGCCGTGACCCACGGCGACCAGATGCTCGGTGTGCTGACCCTGGAGGTCATGCTCACCTGCCCGTACACCACCACCCTGCGGGTGCGCCAGGAACACAGCCTGCCCTGGCTGCCGGTGCCGCAGCTGGAAGTGCAGGTGTACCACGACGCGCGGATGGCCGAAGTGATCAGCGCCGAGCATGCACGACGCTTTCGCAGCATCTATCCTTACCCCAACGTGTTCATGCATCAGCCCGATGAGAAAGCACAGCTCAATGTGTTCCTCGGTGAATGGTTGAGTCACTGTCTGGCCCTGGGCCATGAGTTTGAAGTCGTGCGGTAGATGTGAACTGCATCTGATTCCTTGTATTTCCTCTTTGGTGTCCTGCCCAGCATAATCACGCCAACCGTCCATTCCTGTGATTGCCTTGGGAGAGCGCCTTGCCGAGCGTATCCACCGTGAGCCCCGACGCTTCGGCGTTGCTGGTGCAACTGTCCGACAGCCACCTGTTTGCCGAGGCCGACGGCACGCTGCTGGGCATGAACACCCGTGAAAGCCTGCAACGGGTGATCGACTTGGTGCGCGGGCAGCAGCCGCAGATCGACCTGATGCTGGCCACGGGTGACCTTTCCCAGGACGGCACGCTGGAGTCGTACCAGCAGTTTCGCGAGATGACCCGGGCCATCGACGCTCCGGCACGCTGGATTCCGGGCAACCACGACGAGCCGCAGATCATGGCGCAAGCCGCCATACACAGCGATTTGCTGGAGCCGGTGGTCGACATCGGCAATTGGCGCGTCACCTTGCTGGACTCCGCCGTACCGGGCTCTGTGCCGGGTTATCTGCAGGACCAACAATTGCAATTGCTCGCCCAGGCCTTGAGCGAGGCGCCGAACAGGCATCATCTGGTGTGCTTCCATCACCATCCGGTGCCGATCGGCAGCGCGTGGATGGAGCCCATCGGCCTGCGCAACCCTGACGCGCTGTTTGCCGTGCTTGATCGCTTCCCGCAGGTCAAGGCGGTGCTTTGGGGGCATGTTCACCAGGAAATCGACCGCCAGCGCAATGGCGTGCGGCTGCTGGCTTCGCCGTCCACCTGCATCCAGTTCGCGCCGGGCAGCGAGGACTTCAACGTCAGTGAGCAGGCGCCGGGTTACCGCTGGCTGCTCCTGCACCCCGACGGACGGTTGGAGACAGGTGTTGAAAGGGTCCAGGGCTTCGCCTTCACCGTGGATTACGGCAGCAACGGCTACTGACACCCATCCCCCTTGTAGGAGCCGGCTTGCCGGCGATAGCGCTCTGCCAGCCAAGAAATAGGTGGCTGATTCACCGCCATCGCCGGCATGCCGGCTCCTGCAAGGGTTCTTCTGTGTCCTTTGGGCCGGGGTCATCACACGGGGCATCGATCCCTGTAAACTGCGCCTCTTTGGCTGATGCACGGAGAGCCCGGCATGTCTGCTTCGATCCTCTATATCCACGGTTTCAACAGCGCGCCGGCGTCCAACAAGGCCACTCAGTTGATCACCGTGATGGGTGCGCTCGGCCTGGCCGACCAACTGCGTGTGCCGGCTTTGCATCACCACCCGCGCCAGGCGATTCCCCAGTTGGAAGCGGCGATTGCCGAACTGGGGCGGCCACTGCTGGTCGGCAGCTCGCTCGGCGGCTACTATGCAACCCATCTTGCCGAACGCCATGGCCTCAAGGCGCTGCTGGTCAACCCGGCCGTGAGCCCGCATCGGATGTTCGACGGTTACCTGGGCACCCAGAAGAACCTCTACACCGATGAAACCTGGGAACTGACCCACGACCACGTCACGGCCCTGGCCGAGCTGGAAGTGCCGGCGCCCCAGGATGCCGCGCGTTATCAGGTGTGGTTGCAGACCGGGGATGAAACCCTGGATTATCGCCTCGCCCAGCAGTATTACCGGGCCTGTGCCTTGCGCATCCAGGCGGGTGGCGATCACGGTTACCAGGGGTTTGCCCGGCAATTACCGGCCATGCTGAGTTTTGCCGGCATTGGCCCTGATCACTATCAATCCTTCGATTTCGCAGCTCTTTGAAAATCGCAGGTCATTTTTTAATCGAACGACTCACGACGAGACCTTATGGCCACTCCCAGCGCTAGCTCCTATAACGCCGACGCCATCGAAGTCCTCTCGGGCCTCGACCCGGTGCGCAAACGCCCCGGCATGTACACCGACACCAGTCGGCCGAACCACCTTGCCCAGGAAGTCATCGACAACAGTGTCGACGAAGCCCTGGCCGGCCACGCCAAGTCGGTGCATGTCATTCTTCACGCTGACCATTCCCTGGAAGTGTCCGACGATGGTCGCGGCATGCCGGTGGACATCCACCCGGAAGAGGGTGTGCCAGGCGTCGAACTGATCCTCACCAAGCTCCATGCGGGTGGCAAGTTCTCCAACAAGAACTACCAGTTCTCCGGTGGCTTGCACGGTGTGGGTATTTCGGTGGTCAACGCCCTGTCCACACTGGTGCGGGTGCGGGTCAAGCGCGACGGCAACGAATACGAGATGACCTTCGCCGATGGCTACAAAGCCACCGACCTGGCTGTGGTCGGCACCGTTGGCAAGCGCAACACCGGCACCAGCGTGTACTTCGCGCCGGACCCGAAATACTTCGATTCGCCCAAATTCTCCATCAGCCGCCTCAAGCACGTGCTCAAGGCCAAGGCTGTGCTGTGTCCGGGCTTGCTGGTGACCTTTGAAGACAAAGGCACCGGTGAAAAGGTCGAGTGGCACTACGAAGACGGCCTGCGCTCCTACCTCGAAGATTCCGTCAGCGAGTTCGAGCGCCTGCCCAACGAGCCGTTCTGCGGCAGCCTGGCCGGTAATAAAGAAGCGGTCGACTGGGCGCTGCTGTGGTTGCCCGAGGGCGGCGACAGCGTGCAGGAAAGCTACGTCAACCTGATCCCGACGGCCCAGGGCGGTACCCACGTCAACGGTTTGCGCCAGGGCCTGCTGGATGCCATGCGCGAATTCTGCGAATACCGCAGCCTGTTGCCGCGTGGCGTGAAGCTGGCGCCGGAAGACGTGTGGGAGCGTATCGCGTTCGTGCTGTCGATGAAGATGCAGGAGCCGCAATTCTCTGGCCAGACCAAAGAGCGCCTGTCGTCCCGCGAGGCGGCGGCGTTTGTCTCCGGTGTGGTCAAGGACGCCTTCAGCCTGTGGCTCAACGAGCACCCTGAGTTGGGCCTGGCTCTGGCCGAGCTGGCGATCAACAACGCCGGCCGCCGCCTGAAAGCCAGCAAGAAGGTCGAGCGCAAGCGCATCACCCAGGGCCCGGCACTGCCCGGCAAGCTGGCCGATTGCGCCGGGCAAGACCCGATGCGTTCCGAACTGTTCCTGGTGGAGGGTGACTCCGCCGGTGGTTCCGCCAAGCAAGCGCGGGACAAGGAGTTCCAGGCGATTCTGCCGTTGCGCGGCAAGATCCTTAACACCTGGGAAGTCGATGGCAGTGAAGTCCTGGCCAGCCAGGAAGTGCACAACATCGCCGTAGCCATCGGCGTTGACCCGGGCGCAGCGGACATGAGCCAGCTGCGCTACGGCAAGATCTGCATCCTCGCCGACGCCGACTCCGATGGCCTGCACATCGCCACGCTGCTGTGCGCACTGTTTGTGCAGCACTTCCGCCCGCTGGTGGATGCCGGTCACGTCTACGTGGCCATGCCGCCGCTGTACCGTATCGACCTGGGCAAGGAGATTTTCTACGCCCTGGACGAAGCCGAACGCGATGGCATCCTCGACCGTCTGGTGGCCGAGAAGAAACGCGGCAAACCGCAGGTCACGCGATTCAAAGGCCTGGGTGAAATGAACCCGCCGCAACTGCGCGAAACCACCATGGACCCGAACACGCGGCGCCTGGTGCAGTTGACGCTGGGCGAGGACTTTGCCGAAACCTCGGAAATGATGGACATGCTGTTGGCGAAGAAACGTGCGCCGGACCGCAAGTCGTGGCTGGAATCCAAGGGCAACCTGGCCGAGGTTCTGGGCTGATGCGCACAGGTTTCGCCCTGGCGATCCTGATGTTGAGCGGGTTGGTGGCCACCCAGGTGGCTGCCGCGCCCGTTGCAGAACTCAAATTGGTGTCCGAACACCCGGTTGACGGCATGCGCGGCGGCAATCTCTCCGGCCTGGCCCTGTGTGGCAAGGACCTGTGGACGGTTTCCGACCGTGATGATGATCAGATCTATCGCCTGGATATCAGTGCGCCGACCTGGCAGGCCGAAACGGTCAAGATCGACGTGCCACCGGTGCCCGAGTCCGGGTTGCCCTGGGGCCTGCGTTCGCGGACCAAGGCCGCTTCGTTCATTCGTGGCGGTGATCTGGATTTCGAAGGCATCACCTGCGATGCGGCGGGCAACCGCTACATTGTCAGCGAAGCCCACGCGGCGGTGCTGCAAGTGCCGGTCAGCGGTGAATCGCAGTGGTTGAAGATCGCCCCGGGCATGGTGCGCGAGGCGCGGGCCAGTGGCATGTTGCTGCACTTCAATGCGCTGTTTGAAGGCCTGGCGATCAATCCCGAAGGCAATCAGCTCTGGCTGGCGGCCGAACGTGAGCGGCGCGGCCTGATCTCGATCAAACGTGCGCAAAGCGTGTGGGACTGCGATGGGCCCTGCGTGTTGCTGAGCGAGGCCGGCCAGGAAGTGCAGCCGGCGCAGTTCACCAACGCCAAGGCGGTGTCCAAGGACTTCGCCGACCTGGCGCTGTTCAACGGCAAGCTGTTTACCCTGGAGCGCAATGCGTTCCAGATTTGCCGGCGCGATGGGGTCACGGCCAAGGTTGAGCGGTGCTGGTCGTTTGCCGACGAAACCCTGACGCCCGAGCGCCGCTACGCCCAGCCGTATGGCCTGGCCGAAGCGTTGGTGGTGGATGCTGACGGTGCCTGGCTGGGCATCGACAATAACTTCGGCCCGCGCGCCGATGGTGAAAAACGCCCGGTGGTCTATCGTTTCGCCGCCCCGGCCGGGGGCTGGAGTGCCCAGCCATGAACGTGAATTTTCTTGAATTGACCCGACGTCGCGACATTTTCGCTGCGTCTTACCAAATGATGAGGCCCGCATGAGTGACATCCTCGCAGACAGCTTAGATGGCGTAGAACGCCGGTCGCTGGCTGACTTCACCGAAAATGCCTACCTCAACTACTCCATGTACGTGATCATGGACCGTGCCTTGCCGCATATCGGCGACGGCCTGAAGCCCGTGCAACGGCGCATCATCTACGCCATGAGTGAGTTGGGCCTGGACGCCGATTCCAAGCACAAGAAATCGGCGCGTACCGTCGGTGACGTGCTCGGCAAGTTCCACCCCCACGGCGACTCCGCCTGCTACGAAGCCATGGTGCTGATGGCCCAGCCGTTCAGCTACCGCTACACGCTGGTGGACGGTCAGGGCAACTGGGGTGCGCCGGATGATCCCAAGTCTTTCGCCGCCATGCGGTACACCGAAGCGCGGTTGTCGCGTTATTCGGAAGTGCTGCTGAGCGAATTGGGACAGGGCACCGCTGACTGGGGCCCGAACTTCGACGGTACCCTCGACGAACCCCTGGTGTTGCCAGCACGTTTGCCGAATATCCTGCTCAATGGCACCACCGGTATCGCCGTGGGCATGGCCACCGACGTGCCACCGCACAACCTGCGCGAAGTCGCCACGGCCTGCGTGCGCTTGCTCGATGAGCCCAAGGCCACGGTGGAACAGCTCTGCGAGCACATCCAGGGCCCGGACTACCCGACCGAAGCGGAAATCATCACGCCGCGCGCCGACCTGCTGAAAATGTACGAAACCGGCAAGGGCTCGGTGCGCATGCGCGCCGTCTATCACGTCGAAGATGGCGACATCATCGTTACGGCGCTGCCGCACCAGGTGTCCGGTGCCAAGGTGCTGGAACAGATCGCCGCGCTGATGCAGGCCAAGCCGTCGAAGTTGCCGCAGGTTGCCGACTTGCGTGACGAGTCCGACCACGAGAACCCGTGCCGCATCGTGATCATCCCGACCAACAGCCGGGTCGACCACGAAGTGCTGATGCAGCACCTGTTTGCCAGCACCGACCTTGAGTCCAGCTATCGGGTCAACGTCAACATCATTGGCCTGGACGGCAAGCCGCAGCTGAAGAACCTGCGCAACCTGCTGGTGGAGTGGCTGGAGTTCCGCATACAGACCGTGCGTCGCCGCCTGCAATTCCGCCTCGACAAGGTTGAGCGTCGCCTGCACCTGTTGGACGGCTTGCTGATTGCCTATCTCAACCTGGACAGAGTGATCCACATCATCCGCACGGCCGAGCACCCGAAGGCCGAACTGATCGCCGAGTTCCAGCTGAGCGAGATCCAGGCCGACTACATCCTCGACACCCGTTTGCGCCAGTTGGCGCGACTGGAAGAAATGAAGCTGCGCGACGAGCAGGACGCGCTGCTCAAGGAACAAGCCAAGCTGCAAGCCCTGCTGGGCAGCGAAGCCAAGCTCAAGAAGCTGGTGCGCAGCGAGCTGATCAAAGACGCCGAAACCTACGGTGATGACCGTCGCTCGCCGATCGTCCAGCGCGCTGAAGCGAAAGCGCTGACAGAAACCGAGCTGCTGCCAAACGAGAAAATTACCGTCGTTCTGTCGGAAAAGGGTTGGGTTCGTTCAGCCAAAGGGCATGATATTGACGCCACTGGCTTGTCGTACAAGGCTGGCGATGGGTTCAAGACCGCCGCAGCCGGGCGTTCCAACCAGTTTGCGGTGTTTATCGATTCGACCGGGCGCAGCTATTCGGTGCCGGCCCACACGCTGCCGTCTGCACGGGGGCAAGGCGAGCCGCTCACTGGGCGCCTCACGCCACCGCCGGGGGCAAACTTTGAGTGTGTGCTGCTGCCCGACGATGACGCGCTGTATGTGATCGCTTCCGACGCCGGGTATGGCTTTGTCGTCAAAGGCGAAGACTTGCAGGCCAAGAACAAGGCGGGCAAGGCGCTGTTGAGCCTGCCGAACAACGCCAAGGTGATCCTGCCGCGTCCGGTGGATGACCGTGATAGCAATTGGCTGGCGTCGGTGACCACCGAAGGCCGCTTGCTGGTCTTCAAGATCAGCGACCTGCCGCAGTTGGGCAAAGGCAAAGGCAACAAGATCATTGGTATCCCGGGGGAGCGCGTGGCCAGTCGCGAAGAGTACGTGACCGACATCGCGGTGATCCCGGAAGGCGCAACCCTGGTGCTTCAGGCCGGAAAGCGCACGTTGTCGCTGCGCCCTGACGACCTTGAGCACTACAAGGGCGAGCGGGGCCGGCGTGGTAACAAACTGCCGCGTGGCTTCCAGCGAGTGGATGCTTTGTTGGTGGAAACGCCTGTTTAAGGCGAATTAGAGCCCCCGATCTACGATTTAACGCGTAGATCGGCGCTTTGGCGCTGGAGTCATGGCGCATATTCACGGATGATATGGCCTTTCCAGCGCCGGCGTGGCCGAGCGTGTTTAGGTTATTTTTAGTATTACATTGTGGTTCGCCTTGTGGCAGCCACCTGGATGGGATGATGACTGCTCCACGCCTTCCTTTAATTTTGATGCTCGCTGGCCTTCTGGGGCTGGCGGGTTGCAGCACACACCAGCCTGTGTCGCTGTACCAGCTGGACAGCGGAAGTCCGGCTCAGCCAGCTCAAACCGCTGGCATGGCCGTATTGCTGGGCCCGGTAGTCGTTGCGGACTACCTGCAACGCGAAACCCTGCTGCAACGTCAGAACGATGGCAGCCTGCAAGGTTCCACTGACGGTCGTTGGGCGGGCAGTTTGTCCTCCGACATCAACCAGCTGATGCTGCGCCAGGTGGCGGGCCAGTTGGACAGCCAGCGTGTGGTACTGGCGCCTGCGCCAACCGGCTTCACCCCGGATGTGCAGGTGTTGCTGACCATCACGCGGCTCGACTCGGGCGCTTCGCAACCGGCGATCCTGGATGCGCAGTGGCGTTTGATCGACCGTCGCGGGCAAGTGCGGGACAACCGTATCGTGCATCTGCAGGAAGAACACACCGGCACCACCGCGTCCCAGGTCCAGGCCCAGGGCGTGTTGTTGCAGCACTTGGCGCAGCAGTTGTCGGTGGCCCTCAAGCCATTGGCCAACCAGCCGCCGATTGCCGAGGCACCGCGCAAGCAGGCCCCGGCCCCGGCCAAGCCTGCTGAGCCGCAGAAACCGAAGATGCCGATGGCCACGCCGATCCGCACGGACATGGAAGTCTTCAGGTTCTAAGCCGAACGGCAGATACAAAAAAGGCCCGCTGATTCAGCGGGCCTTTTTGTTTGTGCGTGCTTTGGTGCTGGAACCCCGCCCCTTGTAGGAGCCGGCTTGCCGGCGATGGCGGCCTCAAGACCGCTATCGCCGGCAAGCCGGCTCCTACAGGGGGGGCATTCCCATGCAGGGAACGATCACATCAACCTTTGGTGCGGGTTTCGTGCATCCGCGCCAACTGTCGCTCAAGCATCGACGGGTACGGTTCCATCAACCGCTCCACGCAGCTTGCACCCTCAGGGCTGGCAATTGGGCGGATACGCGCGCGCTGGCGGATCAGCGTGTCTTCGCTGATCTTGCGCTCCACCAGCAGCAGGTTGCGGCTGTGCTGGGACAAGGCCAGTGCGTCCTGGGCGATTTCGGTGAGCAGCAGGTCGATCTGGCTGATGCCGAACAGGTCGTCGCCTACCGTCAGGCCCAGTTGCAGTTGCAGGGTAATGCCGCTGTCGGCCACTTCGATCTGCAGGGCATGGCCCAGGGCACGCAGCAACTCGCCGCAGCAGATGGCGTTGGTCAGGTAGTCTTCGCCGCTGTCTTCACTGTGGAACAGCATCAGCGTGCTGCCATCGTTCAGGGTGTGCAGTTCGCTCTGGTACAGCGAGGCCGCCTGGTCGAGACAGTCGCGGTAGCGCTCCAGCAGCTCAGTCAGGCGTGCGCGCGGCAGGCGGCGCAGTTGGTCCTGGGCACCCAATTGCACAGCCAGTACGGCGCTGTGCTGAGGCTCGGCGTTCTTCACCGGCACGGGCTTGGGCGCTGCAACAGGGGCCGAGGAGTTGTCGCGCAAGTCGGCGAACGGGTCTTCGTCGTCCAGTTCGTCTTCTTCAGCCTTGATCACCTGGCGGGTGGCCGGTTTGAGGCCGGCCACCGGCGGGCTTTCGTCAAAGCCCGGGTCGCGCAGGTTGCGCACTTCAAACTCGGGCTCATCGTCGTAATCGGTGTCGTCGAACTCAGGCTCTGGTTCTGGCTCGCGCACGGCGGGTTCCGGGGCGAAACTGGCGTGCAGTTGGCGAGCGAGGTCGCCGATTTCATCCTGGCGATCAGTGGCCGGGGTGTGTTCGTCGATATCGCGCAGCCAGATGCGCAGTTGCATCAGGGGCGTGGAGATGTGCCGGCCCAGGCGCAGGCTTAAGGCCAGGGCCAATGCCAGCAGGATCGCGCTCAAGATGCCCATGCTTTGCAGGCTGATGGTCATCGGCTGCTGGAACTGCTGCATGTCGAGGCTGATGCGCAGTTGGCCGGCCTTCACGTCCTGGAACGTGATGTTGCTGGAGTACAGACCTTCGGCTTCACCCAACAGGCCGTTTTTCGGGCGCTGCCCGGCTTCGGCCATGATCCGGTTGTCCACGCTGTAGATGGCGGCATGGGCCACCAGCGGGTTTTTGGTCAGGTTGTTGAGCAGCACGTTGAGGCTGAGGATGTCGTTGGACACCAGCAGCTCAGTCGCCGAGGTGGCGGTCTGGGTAGTCAAGCTTTCGCCCAGGGCGTCGGCTTGCTCGTGCATGGCCTGCTTGAACTGCAATCCCATCACGCAGGCGTAGATCACCAGGGCCAGGGCGACCAGGATCACGTTATGGCTGGCGATGCGTAATGCGATCGGTACACGGCGGTGGCGCAGTGCCCGGAAGATCAGCAGGAAGAAATTATCGGTTTTTACTGGCGTGGGCCGGTTCACTTGCGCTCGGCTCTTGGTCCGTGAAGTTGACGCGCAGTATAGCGACAGCCCTAGAACCGGCAAAGCGCTGGCTGTGCCCGATGGTCACTGAAAGTGGGTAGAATGCGGTTTTTTTCCAGCCTGGGGGTGCGCCTTGCGCGAAATTGTCCTGATTAACATCACCGGTGAAGACCGTCCGGGTCTTACTGCGGCTATTACCGGCGTTCTGGCCCAGGGTGGTGTGAACATTCTCGACATCGGCCAGGCAGTGATCCACGACACCCTGTCGTTCGGCATCCTGGTCGAGATCCCGAGCACTGAACAGGCGTCTTCGGTCCTCAAGGACATCCTGTTTACCGCGTACAAGCTGGATCAGCAGGTGCGTTTCACGCCAGTGTCCGAAGAGGATTACCAGCACTGGGTGGCCGGTCAGGGCAAGAAACGCCACATCGTGACGTTGCTGACCCGCAAGGTAACCGCCGAACAATTGCAGCGTGTCAGCTCCATCACCGCGCAATACGGCTTGAATATCGACCATATCGACCGCCTGTCGGGCCGCATGCCATTGGACACCCCGGCCGACAAAGGCAAGGGCTGCATCGAGTTCTCCGTGCGCGGCGAACCAGCTGACCCGCAAGCCCTGCGCGCCGAGTTCCTCAGCGTGGCCCAGGAGTTGAATGTCGACATCGCTTTCCAGGAAGACTCGCTGTTCCGTCGCAACCGTCGCCTGGCCGTGTTCGACATGGACTCCACGCTGATCGAGGCCGAAGTCATCGACGAACTGGCCAAGGCGGCCGGTGTGGGCGAGCAGGTTTCCGAAATTACCGAACGCGCCATGGCCGGCGAGTTGGACTTCCGTGCGAGCTTCAAGGAGCGCCTGGCGCTGCTCAAGGGGCTGGACGTCAGCGTGCTGGACTCCATCGGCGCCTCCCTGCGCCTGACCGAAGGCGCCGAAACCCTGTTCGCCGAACTCAAGCGCCTGGGCTACAAGACTGCGATTTTGTCGGGTGGCTTCACTTACTTCGCCAAGCAATTGCAGGCCAAGCTGGGCATCGACTACGTATTCGCCAACGAGCTGGAAGTGGTGGATGGCAAAGTCACTGGCGTGGCGGTAGAGCCGATTGTGGATGCGCAGCGCAAGGCAGATCTGCTGAAGGAATTGGCCCACAAGGAAGGCTTGCGTCTGGAGCAGACCATTGCGGTCGGCGACGGAGCGAATGACTTGCCGATGCTGGCGATCGCCGGGTTGGGTGTGGCGTTCCGCGCCAAGCCGTTGGTGAAGCAGTCGGCCAAGCAGGCGATTTCGACGTTGGGGTTGGATGGCGTGCTGTATCTGCTGGGCTTCCGCGACCGCGACGGCCAGCTCTAACTCCGCGATCCCCCTGTCGGAATGGGATCAAAATGTGGGAGCTGGCTTGCCTGCGATAGCGATGGTGAATCCAACACCGCTATCGCAGACAAGCCAGCTCCCACATTGATTGGGTTCCAGCTTTGAATCTGGTGTGGATCAGGCTTTCGGCAGTGCGATGCCTTGGCCCATCTGTACCGGCGTACCGGCTACCAGCTCTTCAGCCCACTTCACCTGATCCGGCCCGAACAGCACGATCGCGGTCGAGCCCAGCTTGAAGCGACCCAGTTCTGCACCTTTTTCCAGATGAATCGGCGCACGCGCGGCTTCGTCGTAACGGAAGGTTTTCAGCTCGCGTTTCGGTGGCGTTACCAGGCCAGCCCAGACCGTTTCAATCGACGCCACAATCATCGCGCCCACCAACACCACGGCCATCGGGCCACGTTCGGTGTCGAAGATGCAGGCAACGCGTTCGTTACGGGCAAACAGCTCAGGCACGTTTTCAGCGGTGGTCTGGTTCACCGAGAAGATGCGGCCCGGGATGTAGATCATCTCGCGCAGGGTGCCGGCCAATGGCATGTGCACGCGGTGATAGTCTTTCGGCGACAGGTAAACCGTCGCGAAATCGCCGCCCATGAACGGTGCAGCCACGGCAGAGTCACCGCCCAGCAGTTCCAGCACGCTGAAGCTGTGGCCCTTGGCCTGGAACACGCGACCGTGTTCGATTGGGCCCAATTGGCTGACGGCACCGTCGGCCGGGCTCAGTACCGCGCCTGGGGTCTGGTCCAGCGGGCGGGCGCCGTCTTTCAAGGCGCGGGTGAAGAAGGCGTTGAAGTGCTCGTAGGCGGTCACGTCTTCAACCAAGGCCTGGGACATGTCCACTTGGTAGCGCTTGGCGAACCAGCTGGTGAAGGCATTCTTGAACCAGCGCACGCGGCATTCGGCGACGCAGCCAGCCAGGCGCGACAGCAAGTGGTGCGGCAGCAAGTATTGGCTGAGGATAAACAACTGCTTTTTCATAACTGTCCTTAAACCTTAAATCTCGACGGGGGTGTCGGGGTGGTTGCCCCATTCGCCCCAGGAACCGGCATAACCTTTGACTCGCGGATAACCGAGCGCCTTGGCCACCAGGTAGGTGAAGCCAGAGCGGTGGTGAGTCTGGCAGTGGGTGATGATTTCTTTGTCGCGGGTCAGCCCGAGATCTTCGAGGATCTGCGGCATGTCGCGGCGGATACGCAGGTTGCGCGCCTTGTCCATACCTGCGGTCCATTCGAAGTTCACCGCGCCAGGGATGTGGCCACCCTTGGCAGCGAGCACTTTTTCGCCGGAGTATTCCAGTGGGCCGCGTGCATCCCAGATGCCCAGGTCGGCAGCACCGAGGCGGCTTTGCAGGTACTCGCGGGTGGCCGTGGGGCCATCATGCAACGTGAGGCTGACCGGGCCGCCGACAGGTGCGGGCACGTCGGTGGTTACCGGGTGCTGGCCTTCGAGCCACGCCAGCAGGCCGCCGTCCAGGTAGTGGTATTTCTGGTGGCCGATCACGTCGAGCATCCAGAT
Source organism: Pseudomonas sp. GW821-FHT09A09 (assembly GCF_059418405.1). Classification (NCBI taxonomy): domain Bacteria; kingdom Pseudomonadati; phylum Pseudomonadota; class Gammaproteobacteria; order Pseudomonadales; family Pseudomonadaceae; genus Pseudomonas; species Pseudomonas sp. GW821-FHT09A09. The sequence continues at coordinate 99,341 of NZ_JBWKPU010000018.1, read as the reverse complement.
GAAGCGCCCGGCCCAGCCGCCGCCTTCGTCGTCATAGACCACGTAGGTCGCGTCCGGGGTGTGGCCCAGTTCGCCGAAGAGTTTTTCCAGGTCGGCCTTGTGCGGCAGCAGGCCAGGGGCGGGTGGCTGGCCCAGTTGGGTGCGCTTGGGGTCAACGAAATGCGCGCCGGGGATATGCCCTTCGGCGTAGCGGGCGGCACTGGTGAGGTCCACCAGAATCAGGTGTTCGGCATCAAGGCGACCTTGCAGGTCGCTGGACTCGATCACCAGCGGCAAGCCAGAGAAGTCAGGCATGTGAGGTCTCCTGGGCACAAATGTTGGCGATAAAAGAGGGCGATTGTAGCGCAAGCATCAGGCGCTGCGGTTGGTAAAGCTGTGCAGGGCTTTCTCGATGCACTGGGCGGTTTTGCCGAACGCCTGCACGGTGGTTTCCGAGAACGGCCCGCCACCCTGATCGGCCACCATCAACATCACCACGCGGCCATTGCAGCTCAGGGAGCGCAGCAGCAAATGCTCGCCGGTGAACAGGCGACGCAGGATCGGCGGTAACAGCGCCGAAAACTGCGCATGGTTCTCGGGGTTGAGGCGTACCTGGGCGGATTTCTCCAGCAAGCGTTGCAGCAGCGTGCTGTTGACCACGTCCAGGCTCAGATTCGCGGCGTCTTTGGGCAAGCCGTCAGCCTGGTGCACTCGCAGCGTGCTCAGGGCGCGATCGGCCATGAACAGCAAGACCCGTTGCATGCCGCTGGCCACCAGGGCCTCTTTGGCGCAGGTGGTCAGGTGCATGGCGTTGGCAAAGCGGCTTGGCTCCACCAGCAATTCGGTGCAGCGCTTGCGCCACACCGCCAGGGACTCAGCCGTGGGTGGCGGCGCCGGCAGCAGGCCTCGATGGATCTTCTGCACATGCCACGGCCAGATCAGCGACAGCGCCGGGTGCCACAAGTCGGGCATCAGGGTTGCGCGGGCACTGGTCACCGCTTGCTGGTGAACCTGCTGCTGTACCTCGGCCAAAGGCTGTTGCAGGTACAGCGCGGTGAGGTATTGCCAGCGTTCGGTGTGCGGGCAGGTCCAGGATTCCTGGGCCGACATCGCCAGGCCATTGGCCAAAAGCACGGTGTTGGCCGGCTGATTCAGCCAGCGACGCAAATTGGGTTCGGCATCGAGCAGTTGCTGGTGGCGCAGCGGGTCATCTTCACGGGCGATGTGCAGGGCCTTGACCAGCAGGCGTTGCTCGGTCAGCAAGAGCGTATAGCCCTGGGAGACCCAGATCGGCAGGTGCCAGGTTTCGGTCAGGCCGACGCACAGGTCCAGGAGGCGCACACCGAACAATTCCTGCTCGACCTGGCGCGCGGACTGGCCCTTGTGGATCACCCGCAGTTCCCATTCTTCCAGGAGTTTGGGGTACGCCACGGCCATTGGCCACAACGGCGACAGGAACAACAGGCTGCCCCAGTGGATGTCTTGCCACAGCCGCGCCAGGCGGCTGGCGAACAGGCCGTTGGCTTGCTGTGATGCATGCTGGCTCACCAGCAGCAGTTGGCGCAGCGCCACGGGAATTTCGTTGGCCGGCACTGAAGGCAAGCGTGCCAGCAGCTCTTCGGCGCGCTTGAGACCGAGGCGGTTAAGCGCCACTTCAAGGTTTTCGGCCGGTTCCGCCAGGCTGCCGTGGGTATGGCTGTTGGCTTCGCGCATCACGCTGAGCACCAGCGCGGGGCTGTTCTGCATCAGTTCGGCAATGTCTCGCAATGAACTGCGGCTGTCGCGGATGGCTTTGCACACGCGCTCGTGGCTGGCCTGTGGGACGGGCAGCAGCACATCGTCCAGGCGCTTGATCCAAGCGGCGAGGGTGGTGGGTTTTGAACTTGGGACTGTCGTTTCATTAGCCATGATTGGGGCGCGATCATCACTTGCATTCAACACGCCCGGAACGGGCCGAATTGGCTTTTCGCCTTAACGGGCTATAGTCTGGCGCAGTTTTGCCGATAAGTAGAACAAGAGTTTTCGGCTACACCCAATATGTCCATGAACCCGACGGCGCAAGTACAGATCCCCTATGGCTAAAATTATCGGCATCATCGTCGTCATCGCAAGCGTGCTCGGTGGGTACGTCCTGTCCCACGGTAAAATTGCTGCACTGATCCAGCCTTTCGAAGTGCTGATTATCGGTGGTGCCGCGTTTGGTGCATTCCTGCAGGCCAACCCTGGCTACATGACCATGCACGTGATCAAGAAGTCGCTGGGCATGTTCAGCTCGCGCTTCTCCCACACCTTCTACCTGGATGTGCTGGGGCTGATCTACGAGATTCTCAACAAGAGCCGCCGCGAAGGCATGATGGCCATCGAAGCCGACATCGAAGATGCCGCAGCCAGCCCGATTTTCGCCAAGTACCCGGCCGTGCTCAAAGATGAGCGCATGACCGCCTACATCTGTGATTACCTGCGCATCATGTCCTCCGGCAACATGGCTCCCCATGAGCTGGAAGGCCTGTTCGACATGGAACTGTTCAGCCTCAAGGAAGAGCTGGAGCATCCCTCCCATGCGGTGACCGGCATTGCCGACGGCATGCCCGGTTTCGGTATCGTCGCGGCGGTACTGGGTATCGTGGTCACCATGGCGTCCCTGGGCGAAGGCGACCAAAAGGCTATCGGCATGCACGTAGGTGCGGCACTGGTGGGTACCTTCTTCGGTATTCTCGCGGCCTATGGTTTCTTCGGCCCGCTGGCCACCTCCCTGGCCCACGACGCCAAGGAAGAAGTGAACCTCTACGAAGCGATCAAGGCGTGCCTGGTGGCTTCGGCCTCTGGCATGCCGCCATCGCTGGCGGTGGAGTTCGGGCGCAAGGTGCTGTACCCGAAACACCGCCCAAGTTTTGCCGAGCTGGAACAAGCGGTTCGCGGTCGCTAAGTCATGGAAAACAACCAGCCGATAATCATCAAGCGCGTCAAGCGCTTCGCTGCGGGACACCATGGCGGCGCCTGGAAAATCGCCTTCGCCGACTTTGCGACGGCGATGATGGCGTTCTTCCTGGTGCTGTGGTTGATGTCTACCGCCACGCCTGAACAGAAAATCGCCATCGCCGGCTACTTCAAGGACCCGATTGGCTTCTCGGAAAGCGGTACGCCCTTTGTGATCGACCTGGGCGGCTCGCCACAGCTGGCGCCTGAGCGCACCATCAACCCCGAGGTCAAGACCGAGACGCCGCAGCAGAACATTCCTATCGAGCGCGAAACTGTCGAATCGATGGCGGAGCAGGTCGAGAAGGAACGCCTGGAATTGCTGCTGCAGGAGCTGCAGACCAAGGTCGAGGAAAATCCGCAACTGCTGAAGTTCAAGGACCAGATTTCTTTCGAAATCACGCCTGAAGGCTTGCGCATCCAGATCACAGACGCCGCCAACCGGCCGATGTTCGACTCCGGCAGCGCCCGCCTGAAGCCGTACTTTGAGGACATCCTGCTGGCCATGGCCGATACCATCAAGGCGGTGCCGAACAAGATCAGCATCAGCGGCCACACCGATGCCAAGCCGTATGCTGGCCAGGGCGATTTCGGTAACTGGGAGCTGTCGGCCAACCGTGCCAACGCCGCTCGCCGTGCGCTGGTGGCGGGCAGCTACCCCGACCCGCAAGTGGCGCGCGTGGTGGGCTTTGCGTCCTCGCAGCTGTTTGATCATGAAGACCCGTTCAACCCGGTCAACCGCAGGATCGACATCGTGGTGCTGACCAAAAAGGCCCAGCGTGCGATTGAAGGTGACCAACCGCCACCTGCGCCGACCCCAGGCGCCGGCGCCCCGGGCGAGGTTCCGGCCGACCCGAACGCGATCCCGCCAGGGCAGGAACCGTTGCCGGCCCATGAACTGCGTCAGAAGCTGAATCTTTTTGATGATGGTGGGGTGAAGGATCCTACGGTTCCCAAGGCAGGTTCCTAACCGTCTCTTTACTTGGCCTCAATGAAAACGCCCCGATTGATCGGGGCGTTTTCATTTTTGCTCAGAAGGGCAGGTAGGCTTTGACGCCGCTGATGACGCCTCGCATGTCATCGGTGCACAAGCGGGGCACAAAATATTCCCGGCCTTTGGATCGGGTTTTTCGGTGCAGTTTGTCCAGGCGCTCGAAGCTGACGGTGTAGATCATGTCGCACTTCACCCAGAGCTCTTTGTGGCCGTCGGATTGAAGTGGATTGGCGCGCAGGAGGTGGTGCCAATCGTGCTGGATGTCGGGGGCGGTCGAGGAGATCGGTACCACTGTGCAGAGTTTGCGTTTATGTGTGGCGGTGGGGGAAATCACCACGACTTTGCGGATTTTCAGCATTTCTGGCGCAACAAAGCCTCGTGTGAAATCGCAGAGCAGCACATCGCCTTGTTTAGGGTGATAGTAGAGAGCCAATGGTTAATTCCCCACAAAAAGCAAAGCCGCCCGGAGGCGGCTTCATTCGACACGCAGTGGAGCTTGCTTCGCCCCTTCTGCGCCGCTGGATCAACTTCGAAAAGGATCCAGACTCCTGCCAGCTTGCGCTGGTGACGGAGCGATTATGAGCATCGGGAAATTCGAATTCAAGCTGGCTTGTGTCGACGAGCCACCCAGTTGTGCCGAATTCTTGATGCCAACTCCCTTTAAATCAATGGACTAGGGAGCTTTACGTTGCCCTTTATATGTATCAAGAAATGGCCTGTCAGTAACTGCTTTCCGGCAAGCTCGCAATGATCGACCGATAGCTGTTCATCCGTTGCTGCTGCACGCGGCCGTCTTCCAGCGCCTTGAGCAATGCACAGCCCGGCTCGCGGTCGTGCTTGCAGTCGCGGAAGCGGCAGGTGCCGATCAGGTCGTTGAACTCGATGAAACCGGCTTCCACGTCGCTGCGGCTGACGTGGCCGAGGCCGAATTCGCGGATGCCTGGGGAGTCGATCAGCTCACCGCCGCCCGGGAAGTGGAACAACCGCGCCGTGGTGGTGGTGTGGGTGCCTTGGCCGGAAAGCTCCGACAGCGGACCCACGCGGGTTTCGACTTCCGGCAGCAGGCTGTTGACCAGCGACGACTTGCCCACGCCCGATTGGCCGACAAACACGCTGATGCGCCCGTCCAACTGCTGTTGCAGCTGTTCCATGCCGTTGCCGTGATGGGCCGACACTTCCAGCACCGGGTAGCCCAAGGTGCGGTACACCGCCAGCAAGGCATTCAGCGCCGGGGCGTTCTGTTCGTCGATCAGGTCGTACTTGTTGAGCAGCAACAGCGGCCGGATGCCGGCGTGTTCAGCCGCGACCAGGTAACGGTCGATAAGGTTGGCATGGGGCTCGGGCAGTGGCGCGAACACGATCACGATCATGTCGACGTTGGCCGCCACCGGCTTGAGCTGGCCACGGCTGTCCGGGCGACGCAGCTCGGTGGTGCGCGGCAACTGGGCGACGATCACGCCGATACCCTGGTTGCCGGCACGCCAGACCACCTGGTCGCCAGTCACCAGCGCTGGCAGGTTGGCGCGCAAATGGCAGCGGAACACCTGGCCGGCGAGTTCGCCTTCCAGCGCCTCCACTTCGACCTGCACACCAAAGTGCGCGATCACCAGGCCCGTTTGTTCAGGGCCCAGGTCGCCGCCCTCAAGCGCTTCCACGGCGGAGGATTCACGTTTGGCGGCGCGAGCGGCGCGTTCACCTTGAATCTTTTCGATGCGCCAGTTTTGGCGACGATTGAGCTGGCGTTTGGCCATGGGTGTTCCGTGTCGATAATGCAAAGGTTGGGTAAAACGGTCGCGAGTCTAGCACGGCCCCGCCTGCTAAACTGCGCAGCTACGCCAAGGTGCCAAGAGAATAGAGCCATGCAAAACCCACAGAACCTGATTTGGATCGATCTGGAAATGACCGGTCTGAACCCTGACACCGACGTCATCATCGAGATGGCCACCATTGTCACCGACAGCAACCTCAACACCTTGGCCGAAGGTCCGGTGATCGCCATCCATCACAGCGACGCCGTGCTCGCCACCATGGACGAGTGGAACACCCGCACCCATGGCAACTCCGGCCTGACCCAGCGCGTGCGCGACAGCCGTATCAGCATGGCTGAGGCCGAGGCCGAAACCATCGCCTTCCTGGAAAAATGGGTGCCCAAGGGCAAGTCGCCGATCTGCGGCAACAGCATCTGCCAGGATCGCCGCTTCCTCTATACCCACATGAAGGCGCTGGAAAGCTACTTCCACTACCGCAACCTGGATGTGTCCACGTTGAAAGAGCTGGCCGCGCGCTGGGCGCCGGAAGTCAAAGACAGTTTCCATAAAGGCAGCACGCATTTGGCGCTGGATGATATTCGCGAGTCGATTGCCGAGCTGCAGCATTACCGCAAGCATTTCATCAAGGCCTGATTAAGCGGCGCTTGAACCGGCACCATCGCAGGCAAGCCAGCTCCCACATTTGATTGCATTCACACATCAAACTGTGGGAGCTGGCTTGCCTGCGATGAGGGCAGCGCGGTCTTTCGCCAAGCGCCCCCTTTTGGTGCCATCACCAAATGATTAGACTGCGCGCCTCTTTGCAAGGATCGCCATCATGCTGTTGATGCTCTACCTCATCGCCATCACCGCCGAAGCCATGACGGGCGCGCTGTCCGCCGGGCGACGCGGCATGGACTGGTTCGGTGTGGTGTTGATCGCCTGTGTGACAGCGTTGGGCGGCGGTTCCGTGCGTGACGTGCTGCTGGGGCATTACCCGCTGACGTGGGTCAAGCACCCCGAATACCTGGTGCTGACCTCCATCGCCGCGCTGGTGACCATCTTCATCGCGCCACTGATGCGACACCTGCGCTCGTTATTCCTGGCGCTGGACGCCCTGGGCTTGGTGGCCTTCACCCTGATTGGCTGCATGACCGCGCTGGAAATGGGCCACGGCATGCTCGTGGCCTCGGTCAGCGGCGTGATCACCGGTGTGTTCGGCGGCATTCTGCGGGACATCTTCTGCAACGACATCCCGCTGATCTTCCGCCGTGAGCTGTACGCCAGCGTGTCGTTCCTCGCCGCCTGGTTCTACATGCTGTGCCTCTACCTGGAATTGCCCAGCGAGCAAGCGATCCTGCTGACCCTGTTCAGCGGCTTTTTACTGCGCCTGCTGGCGATCCGTTTTCACTGGGAAATGCCCAAGTTCGTCTACAACGACGACGTGCATTAACGGCTGGCGTGCTGGGCCAGCGCCCATTCCACGTGTTCGCGTACCAGCTCCGACGGGTAATCCCGGCGGGCCTTCAGGGCTTCCAGCACGGGAATGCTCGACGGCGCATTGCCCAGGCCCACGGCCAGGTTGCGCAGCCAGCGCTCGTAACCGGCGCGGCGTAGCGGCGAGCCCTCGGTACTGCTGAGGAATTTATCCTCGTCCCACATAAACAGTTCCGCCAGCTCGGCATTGTCCAGGTTGTGCCGTGGCTTGAAGTCACCTTCGGCGGTTGAGCGGGCGAAGCGATTCCATGGGCACACGATCTGGCAGTCGTCGCAGCCGAACACGCGATTGCCGATCAACGGCCGCAGGTCTTCGGGGATCGCGTTCTTCAGCTCGATGGTCAGGTAAGAAATGCAACGTCGCGCATCCAGCACATAGGGGCCAACGAAGGCATTGGTGGGGCAGATATCCAGGCACGCCGTGCAGCGGCCGCAGTGTTCGGTGCTGTGGGGTTCGTCTACCGGCAGCGGCAGGTCGACAAACAGCTCGCTCAGGAAGAAATAGCTACCGGCCTTGCGGTTGAGCACCAGGGTGTTCTTGCCGATCCAACCCAGCCCGGCTTTTTCCGCGATGGCTTTTTCCAGTACGGGGGCGCTGTCGACAAAGGCGCGAAAGCCAAACGGGCCAATTTGCGCCTGAATGCGCTCGGCCAGTTGCTGCACGCGCTTGCGGATCAGCTTGTGGTAGTCGCGGCCCAAGGCGTAGCGCGAGATATAGGCTTTTTCCGGCTTGGCCAGCAGTTGCGCCATTTGTGTGTCGCCCGGCAGGTAATCCATGCGCAGCGACACCACACGCAACGTGCCCGGCACCAGCTCATCCGGGTGCGAGCGTTTGCTGCCGTGGGCGCCCATGTACTCCATCTCGCCGTGGTAGCCCGCGTCGAGCCAGCGTTGCAGGTGCTGTTCATGCTCGCCCAGGTCCAGGCCGCTGATGCCGACTTGTTGAAAGCCCAGCTCGCGGCCCCAGTCTTTGATCGATTGGGCGAGGGCAGGCAGATCGGAGGTAATGGCAGGCATGAGACACAGGAAACCGCAGGTTAGATGCGTATAATTCTGCCAGACATCGGAGCTCGAAGACGCATGCCGCAGACAAAACACGAAATAACCGACGTTCAGCCCCTGTTGCACGGCCATTTGCCGCAACTGGCTGCGCGTTCACCCGACGCCCATAAGGGCCAGTTCGGGCACTTGCTGGTCATCGGGGGGGACCGCGGCTTTGGCGGCGCGGCCTTGCTGAGCGCCGAAAGCGCCTTGCGCAGTGGCGCGGGCATGGTGTCCCTGGGCACGCGCGCCGAGCATGTGCCCGCAGCACTGGCGCGGTTGCCGGAGGTCATGACCGTGGGCGTCAGCTCGGCGAACCAGTTGATGGGCTTGCTGGAAAAAATCTCGGTCATCGTCATTGGCCCGGGCCTTGGTGAGGCCGCGTGGGGCAAAAGCCTGCTGTCGGTTGCCGCCAATGCCAAGCAGGCGCAGGTCTGGGACGCCGATGCCTTAAATCAACTGGCCAAGGGCGGCGTGCAGCTACCGGCCAACTGCGTGATCACGCCGCATCCGGGTGAGGCGGCACGTTTGCTGGGCCTGTCGACAGACGAGGTTCAGGCCGATCGCCTTAAGGTGGTGCGCGCGCTGAGTCAGAAATTCAAAGCAGTGGCTATCCTCAAGGGGGCTGGCAGTTTGATTGCCAGCCCGGACGGACGTGTTTCGCGCTGCGACCAGGGCCATCCGGCGATGGCCACGGCGGGGCTTGGCGACGTGCTGGCCGGCCTGGTGGGCGCGTTGCTCGCCCAAGGCATGCCGGCTTATGAGGCCAGTTGCCTGGCCGTGTGGTTGCACGCCACGGCGGGGGATCGCCAGGGTACCTTTGGTCGCGGCTTGGCTGCCAGCGACTTGATACCTGCCATTCGTCAATTGCTGGAGGAGCAATCGCCGTGTCTGAAGTAATCCTTTTCCTGGCCGATGAAGACGCCATGGTGGCGTTCGGTAATCGCATTGCCCAGGTGACAACGGGGGCGGGGCTGATCTTTCTTGAGGGTGACCTGGGCGCGGGCAAGACCACCTTGTCGCGAGGGATTATCCGAGGGTTGGGCCATACAGGGGCAGTAAAAAGCCCTACGTTCACCCTGGTAGAACCCTACGAAATCGGTGCCGTACGGGCCTTCCACTTCGACCTTTATCGCCTGGTAGACCCCGAAGAGCTGGAATACATGGGCATTCGCGACTATTTCGATGAAGACGCGCTGTGCCTGATCGAGTGGCCAGATAAAGGCACAGGCTTTTTGCCAAAGCCGGACCTGACCATTACCATTACGCCGCATGAGCACGGACGTCAGCTGAAGTTGTTGCCCCAGAGCGCGCGCGGCCAGTCGTGGTGCGCCGCTTTGGCATTGGAATTCAAATAATTGGTGGGGTTAGGTATGCGCTTTCGCGCGTTGGTTGCTGTCGTAGGGGTGTTGCTTGCGGCAATGACTGTCAATGCTCTGGCTGCTTCACAGGTGAAAAGTGTTCGCCTGTGGCGAGCGCCGGATAACACGCGACTGGTGTTCGACCTGTCTGGCCCGGTCCAGCACAGTGTCTTTACCCTGACGGCACCTGATCGCCTGGTGATCGACATCAACGGTGCGACTCTGGCCGCGCCGTTGAAAGTCTCCACCGCCAACACCCCGATTACTGCCATGCGTTCGGCTCAGCGCACGCCGACCGACCTGCGTGTGGTTATCGACCTGAAAAAGGCCGTGACCCCCAAAAGTTTTGTGCTGGCGCCCAACGCGCAATATGGCAACCGGCTGGTGGTCGACCTGTTCGACAACGCCGCCGATGCCAACCCGCCACCCGCTCCGCCTCCGAGCGTAGCGACCGTACCTGCCGTGCCGGTCAACCCGTCGCAGCCGCAGGTGAAATTGCCGCCGCCGCCACCGGCACCGGCCGGTAAGCGCGACATTATCGTGGTGATCGACGCCGGCCACGGCGGTGAAGACCCGGGCGCTTCCGGTTCCCGCGGCCAGCATGAAAAAGACGTGGTACTGGCCATCGCCCGTGAGCTGCAACGCCAGGTCAACGCGATGAAAGGCTACCGTGCCGAGTTGACGCGTACCGGTGACTATTTCATTCCGTTGCGCGGCCGTACCGAGATCGCGCGCAAGAAAGGCGCCGACCTGTTTGTGTCGATCCACGCTGACGCCGCCCCTTCGGCTGCCGCCTTCGGCGCCTCGGTGTTTGCCTTGTCGGATCGCGGTGCTACGTCCGAGACCGCCCGTTGGCTGGCCGACAGCGAAAACCGTTCCGACTTGATCGGCGGGGCCGGCAACGTGTCCCTGGACGACAAGGACAAGATGCTCGCCGGCGTGCTGCTCGACCTGTCCATGACCGCGTCGCTGACCTCCAGCCTGAACGTCGGTCAGAAGGTGTTGAGCAACATCGGTCGCGTGACCTCGCTGCATAAACAGCGCGTGGAGCAGGCCGGGTTCATGGTGTTGAAGTCGCCGGACATCCCGTCGATCCTCGTGGAGACCGGGTTTATTTCCAACTCCAACGAGGCGTCCAAGCTGGCCAGCGCAAGCCACCAGCAGGCGTTGGCGCGTTCGATCAGCGCGGGTATCCGCCAGTTCTTCCAGCAAAACCCGCCACCGGGCACCTACATTGCCTGGCTGCGTGACTCCGGGAAAATCGCCCAGGGCCCGCGTGATCATCGCGTGCAGCCCGGCGACACCCTGGCCATGTTGGCGGTGCGTTTCCAGGTTTCACCCGCAACGCTGCGCAGTGCAAACAACCTGAAAACCGATGAGTTGAAAGTCGGCCAGGTGTTGACCATCCCCGGCACTGAATTGGCGGCGCAGTAATGAGCGAATCAGTCTTGAACAACGGCTCGCGCATCGAGCTGCTCAGCCCGCGTCTTGCCAACCAGATTGCCGCAGGCGAGGTGGTTGAGCGCCCGGCATCGGTGATCAAGGAGCTGTTGGAAAACAGCATCGACTCCGGCGCCAAGCGTATTGATGTGGATGTGGAGCAGGGCGGCGTCAAGCTGCTGCGCGTGCGCGATGATGGCAGCGGCATCTCCTCCGATGACTTGCCGCTGGCTTTGGCCCGACACGCCACCAGCAAAATTCGCGATCTGGAAGACCTTGAGCGCGTGATGAGCCTGGGTTTTCGTGGTGAGGCGTTGGCGTCCATCAGTTCCGTGGCCCGCCTGACGCTGACCTCGCGCACGCGCAGCGCCGATCAGGCCTGGCAGGTGGAAACCGAGGGGCGTGACATGGCGCCGCGGGTCCAGCCGGCCGCCCACCCGGTGGGTACCTCGGTGGAAGTGCGCGACCTGTTCTTCAATACCCCGGCGCGACGCAAATTCCTCAAGGCTGAAAAGACCGAATTCGATCACTTGCAAGAAGTCATCAAGCGCCTGGCCTTGGCGCGTTTTGACGTGGCATTTCACCTGCGTCACAACGGCAAGACCATTCTCAGCCTGCACGAAGCCCATGACGATGCCGCGCGTGCGCGCCGGGTGTCGGCGATTTGTGGCTCGGGCTTCTTGGAGCAGGCGCTGCCGATTGAAATCGAGCGCAATGGCCTGCGCCTGTGGGGGTGGGTCGGTTTGCCGACGTTCTCCCGCAGCCAGGCGGACTTGCAGTACTTCTTCGTGAACGGCCGTGCGGTGCGCGACAAGCTGGTGGCCCACGCGGTGCGCCAGGCCTATCGCGACGTGCTGTTCAATGGGCGGCACCCGACGTTTGTGCTGTTTTTTGAGGTCGACCCTTCGGTGGTCGACGTCAACGTGCACCCGACCAAGCACGAAGTGCGATTCCGTGATGGGCGCATGGTGCATGACTTCCTCTACGGCACCTTGCACCGCGCGTTGGGTGATGTGCGCCCGGATGACCAGTTGTCTGCGCCGATTGTGACGGCCGTGGTGCGGCCGAGCGGCCCGGAAGCCGGCGAGTTCGGCCCCCAAGGCGAAATGAGCCTGGCGGGCAACTTGCTGCAGTCGCCTGCGCCACAGCCGTCGTATAGCGCGCCAGGTTCTGGCTCGGGTGCGGGCTATCAGTACCAATACACCCCGCGTCCGCAGTCGATGGTGCCGGTAGCCGAGGCCCAAGCGGCGTACCGCGAGTTTTTCGCACCGCTGCCCGGTGCCGAGTCGGGCGCGCCTGTTGCCTTGCCAGAAGGTGGCGGGGATATTCCGCCGCTGGGTTACGCGCTGGCGCAGCTCAAGGGCATCTACATCCTGGCGGAAAACGCCCATGGGCTGGTGCTGGTGGACATGCACGCCGCCCACGAGCGGATCATGTACGAGCGCCTGAAGATCGCCATGGCCAGCGAAGGCCTCAGCGGCCAGCCGCTGTTGGTGCCCGAATCCCTGGCCGTGAGCCAGCGTGAGGCCGATTGTGCCGAAGAACACACCAGCGTGTTCCAGAGCCTGGGCTTTGAGCTGCAACGCCTGGGCCCGGAAACCCTGGCGATCCGCCAGATTCCCGCGCTGCTCAAGCAGGCTGAGGCCAACCGCCTGGTCGCCGACGTGCTGGCGGACCTGATGGAGTACGGCACCAGTGACCGCATCCAGGCCCACATCAACGAATTGCTCGGCACCATGGCCTGCCACGGCGCCATCCGTGCCAATCGCCGCCTGGCGCTGCCGGAAATGAACGGTTTGTTGCGCGACATGGAAAACACCGAGCGCAGCGGGCAATGCAACCATGGCCGACCGACCTGGACCCAGATGGGCCTGGACGATCTGGACAAACTGTTCCTGCGCGGCCGCTGATGAGTGCCTTGCCCCCCGCCATCTTCCTGATGGGCCCCACGGCCGCCGGCAAGACCGACCTGGCGATCGAGCTGACCAAGGTGCTGCCGTGCGAGCTGATCAGTGTCGACTCTGCCCTGGTTTACCGGGACATGGACATTGGCACGGCCAAGCCGTCCAAAGCGCTGCTGGCCCAGTATCCGCACAAGCTGATCGACATCATCGACCCGTCCGAGAGCTATTCGGCGGCGGATTTTCGTACCGATGCCCTGGCGGCCATGGCCGAGATCACCGCGCGCGGCAATATCCCGCTGCTGGTGGGCGGCACGATGCTCTACTACAAGGCTTTGCAGGAAGGGTTGGCCGATATGCCGCCCGCCGACGCCCAAGTGCGCGCCGAGCTTGAAGAAGAGGCTGCACGACTTGGCTGGCAGGCCCTGCACGACCAGTTGGCTGCGGTAGATCCGGTGTCCGCTGCCCGTATTCACCCCAATGACCCCCAGCGCCTGACGCGCGCCCTGGAAGTCTGGCGGGTGAGCGGGCAGACCATGACTGAACATCGGCTGAAACAAAGTGCGCAAAGTGCTGACGCAGGCGCATCTGGCACGTCACAATTGCCCTATACTGTGGCGAATCTGGCCATCGCTCCGGCAAATCGCCAGGTGCTGCATGAACGAATTGCACAAAGATTCACAATTATGTTGGAACAGGGGTTTGTGGACGAGGTCGTAGCTCTGCGTTCCAGAGGTGACCTGCATCCAGGGTTACCTTCGATACGTGCTGTAGGCTACCGCCAAGTCTGGGATCATCTGGATGGCAAGCTGACGTCAGCCGAAATGCAGGAACGCGGCATCATTGCCACGCGCCAATTGGCGAAACGCCAGTTCACCTGGTTGCGCAGCTGGAGCGATTTGCACTGGCTGGACAGCCTGGACAGCGACAATCTGTCACGCGCCTTGAAATACTTGGGAACGGTCTCCATATTGAGCTGAGTCCTTGCAATTGCCGTCTATCCTTGGGGGTGTGACGGCCATAAGCTATCTATTTTCCGATTTTTTATTATTGATCCTTAAAGGAGTGCGGCACATGTCAAAAGGGCATTCGCTACAAGACCCTTACTTGAATACTTTACGTAAAGAGAAAGTGGGGGTTTCCATCTATCTGGTCAACGGTATCAAGCTGCAAGGCACGATCGAGTCGTTCGACCAGTTCGTGATCCTGCTGAAGAACACCGTCAGCCAGATGGTTTACAAGCACGCTATCTCGACAGTCGTTCCAGTTCGTCCAATCCGTCTGCCTAGCGCTACCGGTGATGATGCAGCTGACGCTGAGCCAGGTAACGCCTGATAGGAGTCTCCTTTGTTCTTTGAGCGCCACGGTGGTGGTGAGCGAGTCATCCTCGTTCACTTGGATGGACAGGACCCTGAGGCGCGCGAAGATCCGCAGGAGTTTCAGGAGTTGGCAAATTCGGCCGGCGCCGAGACCGTTGCGTTTTTTAACGTGCCGCGTCATCGGCCAACCGCCAAATTCCTGATTGGCAGCGGCAAGGTCGAGGAACTGCGCGACCTGGTTCATGCCGAAGAAGCCGATCTGGTGATCTTCAATCACACCCTCACGCCCAGTCAGGAACGTAACCTCGAACGTGTTTTCGAGTGTCGCGTGATCGACCGTACCGGCCTGATTCTCGATATTTTCGCCCAACGCGCCCGCACCCATGAAGGCAAGCTCCAGGTAGAACTGGCCCAGCTTGACCACATGAGCACCCGGCTGGTTCGTGGCTGGACTCACCTTGAGCGTCAAGGTGGCGGTATCGGCATGCGCGGTCCGGGTGAAACCCAGTTGGAAACCGACCGTCGACTGCTGCGGGTTCGCCTGCGCCAGATCAAGGGCCGCCTGGAGAAAGTGCGCAGCCAGCGCGAGCAATCGCGCCGCGGCCGTTCCCGCGCGGATATCCCGACCGTTTCCCTGGTGGGCTATACCAACGCCGGCAAATCCACGCTGTTCAACAACGTGACCAAGTCCGACGTGTATGCGGCCGACCAACTCTTCGCCACCCTTGATCCGACCTTGCGCCGTCTGGACCTGGCTGACCTTGGGCCGATTGTCCTGGCCGATACGGTGGGTTTCATCCGTCACTTGCCCCACAAGCTGGTCGAGGCATTTCGGTCTACGCTCGAAGAATCGAGCAATTCCGACCTGCTGTTGCACGTGATCGATGCGGCCGAACCGGATCGCATGTTGCAGATCGAGCAAGTGATGCTGGTGCTGGGTGAGATTGGGGCCCAGGACTTGCCGATCCTCGAGGTCTATAACAAACTCGATTTGCTTGAAGGCGTTGAGCCACAAATCCAGCGCGACGAAAACGGCAAGCCCCAGCGGGTCTGGCTGTCGGCGCGTGATGGCAGTGGTTTGGAACTGCTCGAGCAAGCCATCGCCGAGTTGCTCGGCAGTGATTTGTTCGTCGGCACCTTGCGCTTGCCCCAGCGTTTTGCTCGACTGCGTGCACAGTTTTTCGAGTTGGGCGCGGTACAGAAAGAAGAACACGACGAAGAAGGTGTCAGCTTGCTGGCCGTTCGATTGCCGCGCTCGGAGCTGAATCGGCTGGTCAGCCGTGAAGGCGTGGTGCCGACAGAGTTCATCGAACAACACACTTTGCAATAAAAGCCTCCGAAAGCGGTTGTGCCGCAGTAGCAGGCATTCTGTAGCATTGGTCGGCGCGCCGTGGGTGCGTCTTTGCTTTATCAGATGGAGAGCGCTATGGCTTGGAATGAGCCGGGTGGCAACTCGAATAATCAGGATCCTTGGGGTGGTAAACGCCGCAATAATGGCGACCGCAAGGGGCCACCAGATCTCGACGAGGCCTTCCGAAAGCTGCAGGAAAGCCTGAATGGGTTGTTCGGTGGTGGAAAAAAACGTGGTGGTGACGACGGCGGTCGCACAGGCAAGGGCGGTGGCTATGGCCTGCTCGGCCTGGGCCTTGTCGTGCTGGCGGCCGTCTGGCTGTACAGCGCCGTGTACGTCGTGGACGAGCAGGAGCAAGCCGTGGTGCTGCGCTTCGGCAAGTACTACGAGACGGTCGGGCCGGGCCTGAACATCTATTTCCCGCCGATCGACAAGAAGTACATGGAGAACGTCACGCGTGAGCGTGCCTACACCAAGCAGGGCCAGATGCTGACCGAAGACGAGAACATCGTCGAAGTGCCGCTGACCGTGCAGTACAAGATCAGCAACCTGCAGGACTTCGTGCTGAACGTCGATCAGCCGGAAATCAGCCTGCAACACGCTACCGAAAGCGCCCTGCGCCATGTCGTCGGTTCTACCGCGATGGACCAGGTGCTGACGGAAGGTCGTGAATTGATGGCCAGCGAAATCAAGGAGCGCCTGCAACGGTTCCTCGATACCTACCGCACCGGCATCACCGTTACCCAGGTGAACGTACAGAGCGCAGCGGCACCGCGTGAAGTGCAGGAAGCCTTCGATGACGTGATCCGCGCCCGTGAAGACGAGCAGCGTTCGCGCAACCAGGCTGAAACCTACGCCAACGGCGTCGTGCCGGAAGCCCGTGGCCAGGCCCAGCGTATCCTCGAGGATGCCAACGGTTACCGTGACGAAGTGGTCTCCCGCGCCAAGGGTGAGGCGGATCGCTTCACCAAGCTGGTCGCCGAGTACCGCAAGGCACCTGAAGTGACCCGTGAGCGTCTGTACCTGGACACCATGCAGGAAGTCTTCAGCAACACCAGCAAGGTTCTCGTGACCGGCAGCAAAGGTGGGCAGAACAACCTGCTGTACCTGCCGCTGGACAAGATGATCGAAGGGGGCCGTAGCGGTACCAGCGCGCCGTCCACCAGTTCGAATGCCGCTGCCAATGAAGCGAGCGCCCGTGCGGCCGCAGACTTGCTGCAACAGCAAACACGTACCAGGGAGAGTCGTTGATGAGCAATAAATCGCTGACAGCCCTGATTGTGGGTGTCGTCGTGGTCATCGCTGCCTGGAACTGCTTCTACATCGTGTCTCAGACCGAGCGCGCGGTGTTGCTGCAATTCGGTCGTGTGGTGCAGGCGGATGTCCAGCCAGGTTTGCATGTGAAGGTCCCTTACGTTAACCAGGTGCGCAAGTTCGACGGCCGCCTGATGACGCTGGATGCACCGACACAACGCTTCCTGACCCTGGAAAAGAAAGCCGTGATGGTTGACGCCTACGCCAAGTGGCGCGTCAAGGACGCCGAGCGTTTCTACACCGCGACTTCCGGCCTCAAGCAGATTGCCGACGAGCGTCTGTCGCGCCGTCTGGAATCGGGCCTGCGTGACCAGTTTGGTAAGCGAACCCTGCACGAGGTGGTCTCCGGTGAACGTGACGCGCTGATGGCTGACATCACGCGTTCGCTGAACACCATGGCGGAAAAAGAGCTGGGCATCGAAGTGATCGATGTCCGGGTCAAGGCCATCGACCTGCCGAAAGAAGTGAACCGCAGCGTGTTCGAGCGTATGAGCACCGAGCGTGAGCGTGAGGCCCGTGAGCACCGCGCCAAGGGTAACGAACTGGCTGAAGGTATCCGTGCGGATGCCGACCGTCAGCGCCGTGTACTGCTGGCCGAAGCCTATCGCGAGTCTGAAGAGGCCCGTGGTGATGGCGATGCTCAAGCCGCGGCGATCTACGCCAAGGCCTACGGCCAGGACCAGGAGTTCTACGCGTTCTACCGTAGCCTGCGTGCCTACCGTGAAAGCTTCGCGAACAAAACCGACGTCATGGTGCTGGACCCAAGTAGCGATTTCTTCCGCTACCTGGAAAAAGCCAAGTAATCAGCTCGTCACTGTGTAGGACCCACTCCGTCGGGCGGCTAAAACGCCTGGCGGGGTGATCCTTTCAGAAAACGGGTGTATGATGCGGCAGCCGGGAAATTCCCGGCTTTTTTGCGTCTGCATGTTTGATTGTTGTTTGGCCGCGCAGACGCCACAGGTTTTCGAGGAAAGTGCCCGACGAGGCCGCTAGCAGGCCATTCGTCACGTCGTTCTTGCGCGTTGTTTATGCAGGGGCCGGGCATTTTCTGCTTCACTCAAGGCTCGGCCGAGGGCTGGCCGCCCGGATCATAGGGGAATGGCGTAATGGCAACGGTAGACCGCTGGCTGCTGCCAGATGGCATCGAAGAAGTACTGCCACCGGAAGCTGCGCGCATCGAAGTAGCGCGTCGGCAGGTGTTGGATCTGTTCCAGAGCTGGGGTTACGAGTTTGTCGTGACCCCCCATATCGAGTACCTGGAATCCCTGCTGACCGGCGCGGGCCAGGACCTGGATCTGCGCACCTTCAAGGTCATCGACCCGCAATCGGGCCGGCAAATGGGCTTCCGTGCCGACATCACCCCGCAAGTGGCGCGCATCGATGCGCACACCCTGCGTCGTGAAGGCCCGAGCCGCCTGTGCTATGCCGGCAGTGTGCTGCATGCACAGCCGCGTGCCTTGTCGTCGTCCCGCAGCCCGATCCAGTTGGGCGCCGAGTTGTACGGCGACGCCAGCCCGAGCAGCGACGTTGAAGTGATCAGCTTGATGCTGGCCATGCTGCAACTGGCTGACGTGCCGGATGTGCACATGGACCTGGGCCATGTCGGTATCTACCGTGGCCTGGCCCGTGCGGCCGGTTTGTCCGGTGAAGTGGAGCAACAGTTGTTCGATGCTCTGCAACGCAAGGCCATCGATGAAGTCATCGCGCTGACCGCTGGCGTGCCTGCCGACCTGGCTGACATGCTGCGTGCGCTGGTGAACCTGTGCGGTGGCCGTGAAGTGCTGGTAGCCGCCCGCGAGCGCCTGGCCAATGCGCCGGCGCCGGTATTGGCTGCGCTGGACGACGTGCTGGCGATTGCCGAGCAGTTGTCGGCGCGGTTCCCGGACTTGCCGCTGTACTTTGACCTGGGTGAGTTGCGCGGTTACCACTACCACACCGGTGTGGTGTTCGCGGTGTTTGTGCCGGGTGTTGGTCAAGCCATCGCCCAAGGCGGTCGTTACGACGATATCGGCGCTGACTTCGGTCGCGCGCGTCCGGCGACTGGCTTTTCTACCGATTTGAAAACCCTGGTGACCCTGGGGCGTGCTGAGGTCGAGCTACCGTCTGGTGGCATCTGGATGCCCGACAGTACGGACGCAGCACTCTGGCAGCGGGTTTGCCAGTTGCGCAGTGAGGGTCAGCGTGTCGTCCAGGCCTTGCCTGGGCAGCCATTGGCCGCCGCCCGTGAAGCGGACTGCGACCAGCAATTGATTCTGCAGAACGGGCTTTGGCAAGTATCGCCACTGGCTTCTTGAGTTTTCCTGCCGGCCATCGCCGGCACCAAGTTTGCGCGAATGAGGACAAGTGTTATGGGTAAGAATGTCGTAGTCCTGGGCACCCAATGGGGTGATGAGGGCAAAGGCAAGATCGTTGATCTGCTGACCGAACATGCTGCCGCCGTAGTGCGCTACCAAGGTGGCCACAACGCTGGCCACACCCTGGTCATCGATGGCGAAAAAACCGTCTTGCACCTGATCCCGTCGGGTGTACTGCGCGAAGGCGTGCAGTGCCTGATCGGCAACGGCGTGGTGGTTGCACCTGACGCCCTGCTGCGCGAGATCACCAAGCTGGAAGAGAAAGGCGTACCGGTGCGCGAGCGTCTGCGTATCAGCCCGTCCTGCCCGCTGATCCTGTCCTTCCACGTTGCGCTGGACCAGGCCCGTGAAAAGGCCCGTGGCGAGCTGAAGATCGGCACCACCGGTCGTGGCATCGGCCCGGCCTACGAAGACAAGGTTGCACGTCGTGGCCTGCGTGTAGGCGACCTGCTCAACATGCCGCGCTTTGAAGACAAGCTGCGTGAATTGGTGGATTACCACAACTTCATGCTGGTGGGTTACTACAAAGAACCGGCCATCGAGTTCGAAAAGACCCTGGCCGAGTGCAAGGAATACGCTGAACTGCTCAAGCCGCTGATGCTGGACGTGACCGCTGAGCTGCACGACCTGCGTCGCGCGGGCAAGGACATCATGTTCGAGGGCGCCCAAGGCTCCCTGCTGGACATCGACCACGGCACCTACCCGTACGTGACCAGCTCCAACACCACCGCTGGCGGCGTTGCCACCGGTTCGGGCGTTGGCCCGATGTTCCTGGACTACATCCTGGGCATCACCAAGGCTTACACCACACGCGTAGGCTCCGGTCCGTTCCCGACTGAGCTGTTCGACGAAGTCGGTGCGCACCTGGCCAAGCAAGGCCACGAGTTCGGCGCCACCACTGGCCGTGCTCGTCGTTGCGGCTGGTTCGACGCGGTTATCCTGCGTCGCGCTATCGATGTGAACAGCATCTCGGGCATCTGCCTGACCAAGCTGGACGTACTCGACGGTCTGGAAACCATCAACATCTGCATTGGCTACAAAGATGCAGAGGGCAAAGACGTTGCTCCGACCGACGCTGACAGCTATGTAGGCCTGCAGCCTGTGTACGAAGAAGTGCCGGGCTGGACTGAATCGACCGTGGGCGCCAAGACCCTGGAAGAGCTGCCAGCCAACGCTCGCGCTTACATCAAGCGTGTGGAAGAGCTGATCGGCGCGCCAATCGACATTATTTCGACGGGCCCGGACCGCAACGAGACCATCGTTCTGCGTCACCCGTTCGCTTAATAAGCTGTTGATGTAGAAAGCAAAGGGCTCCTTCGGGAGCCCTTTGTCGTTTCTGGCTGGCAAACGGCACGACCCTTGCTATGGTTCTTTCTTTCGCGGTGCTATCAAATTAATGGCACCCGTGGTGGAGGGATTCCCAGTGTCTGCCGTTCTCTCATTGTTACAAAGCCGGCTGTTGCGGCCGGTGTTCGTTACCCTAGGTATCGCTCTTTTGGTGCAGGTGCTGGTGGCCGTCGCCCTGACGCGGAGCACCGTCACTGCGTTGGAAGCGGATTTGGGCAATCGCCTGGGTATCGACAGCCAGAAACTCTCTGGCGAGCTGGCGCAAGCCGGCAAGGAAGTGACGTCCAGCCTGGACAGCCTGTCGACCAGCACACGTCAGCGCCTGACTGCGGGGCTTTCGACTCGCCTGCAGGAAGAGCAGAAGCAACTGCGTGCGACCCTTGAAAAAGACCTGAAAGACTCTGCCAATGACATGGCACAGCTGCTGGCCTCGGTGGCACCCCGCGCCATGTGGGACAGCGACGTGCCGACGTTGTCGGAGTTTGCCCGGCGTGCGCAGCGCAATCCCAACGTGCTGTTCGTGGTCTATGACGACGCGGCGGGTGAGCATTTGACCCGCTACCTCAACCGTGAAAACCCGATCAATCAGGCGCTGCTGGAAAAGGGCAAGGGCGACCGTGCCCTGGATAAAGTGTTGGATGCGGCGAAAGATGACCCTTCCGTGTTCTACGTCGAAGCGTCCATCAGCCCCAATGGCGTGGAGATCGGCAAGGTGCGCATGGGGGTTTCCACCGCAGCGGTGGAGGCCGACTTGGCCGCGCTGGACAAGCGTTTTACTGCGCTGATCGCCAGTGGTGATCAATTGGTTGGCGATAGCCTCAAGGGCGCAGCGGCCGACAGTGCTGCGGCCATGGGCGCGCGCCTGCAGTCCGCGCAAGCCACCGCCACCCAGATGACCGCCAACACCAGCAGCGCCGTGCAGGACGCCGCGGGCACCTTGCGCTGGCGCATCGGCATGGGCTTGGCGCTGGTGGGTTTTGGTGTGTTGCTGCTGATCGCCATCGTGTTGGGGCGTCGTGTGGTCAACCGTTTGAAGCTACTCATCGCGGCCATGGACGACTTGGCCGCGGGCGAGGGCGACCTGACCAAGCGTGTGCAGATCAGCAGCAAAGACGAAATCGGCGACATGGCGTCGGCCGTCAATCGCTTTGTCGATAAGTTGCAGCCGATCGTGCGTGAGGCGGGCGATGTGGCCCAGCGTACCGGCGTGGAAATCGGCGCGATGACCCTGCGCAATGCTGGGGCCGATGCGGCGGCGGGTTTGCAGCGTGATGAAGTGGCCGAGAGCCTGCGCGCGTTGTCGCAGATGGCCGATGAAGCCCAGGCTGAAAGTCACGCCATGCAGGCGGCGTTGCAACAGGTGGTGGATATTCGCCAGGCCACGGATGAGAACTCACGCACTTCGGCGGAAGTCGGCAGTTTGATCGAAGCGTTGGCGGGGCAGGTGCAGGCCGGGTCCACAGTGATCGAGCGGCTCGCGCAGCAAAGCGAGCAGATTGAAGTGGTGTTGACGGTGATCCATGGCATCGCCGAGCAGACCAATCTGCTGGCCCTCAATGCGGCAATCGAGGCGGCGCGTGCCGGTGAGACCGGGCGCGGGTTTGCGGTGGTGGCGGACGAAGTGCGTGCGCTGGCGAGCAAGACCCAGAGTTCGACCGGCGACATCCAGGCGCACATCGTGGCGTTGCAGCAAGGTGCGCGTGAGGCGGTGGAAACCATCGGCAAGGCCGGGCGCCAGGCCAGCGAAGGGTTGCTGGTGCTTCGTGACAGCGTGCGCCTGCAGCAGACGGTGCAGGCTTCGGTGGAGCAGGTGCATGCGGCGATTGGTTTGGCGACGCGTGCGGCCGAGCATCAAGCTCAGGGCGCCCATGCGGTGCGTGGTCGGGTCGAGGTGATTCATGCCCAGGCCGAGCGTGCGGCGCAGGCGGTCGTGGAGACCACGGCCAGTGGCAAGGTGCTGGATGGGTTGGCGGCGCAGTTGAAGGCGAGTCTGGGGCAGTTTCGAGCCTGAGGTTGTCTGCTCCGGCCTCATCGCAGGCAAGCCAGCTCCCACAGGGGAATGCATTCCAAAGGTGGGAGCTGGCTTGCCTGCGATAGCGGTCTTAACGGCTCAAATACATCCGCGTCGTGAGCAGATACACCGGCAACCCCGACACCACTATCAACAACGCCGCATAAGGCGCCGCCGCCGCGAACTCCACATTCGAGGTATGCGCCCACACCGCTGTCGCCAGGGTATTGAGGCCCGTCGGACTCAACAGCAAGGTGGCAGTCAATTCCTTCATCGCATCCAGAAACACCAGTGCAAATGCAGCGCCCAGCGCCGGGAAGATAATTGGCAGCGTCACCCGGCAGAACGCACTGAATGACGATGCTCCCAGTGTACGTGCCGCTTCTTCCAATTGTGGCGCGGCCTTGTTCAGTGCCGTGCGAATCGGTGCCTGGGCCAGCGGCAAAAACAGCAGCGCATACGCGATTAACAGCAGTGCCGACGTCTGATACAGCGCCGGTACATAATGCAGGGCGAAATACACCAGCGTCAGTGCAATCACCAGGCCGGGCAGGGCGTGCAGCAGGTAAGGCAGGCGTTCGGCCCAGATCGCCAACTGGCCTTTATAGCGCACCACCAGCAGCCCGACGGGTACCGCCAATACCAGGCACAACGCCGCGCCGCCCAGGGACAGCGCGAGTGACGACAGCAATGCCTCGCCAATTTCGGCTACCGGAAATGCTGCTGACGAACCCACGGCTAACCAGTAACCGAGCATCCCCAGCGGAATCCCGCTGCCGATGATTGCCAGCACCAGACAAAAGAGTTGCCCCAGCGGCGCCCACTTGCCCAGCCGTACTTGTTCGGCGTGCCGCGCCGCGCCCTGGCCGATGCGCACGTGTCGGCCTTTGCCGCGCACGCGCAGCTCCAGCCACAGCAGCGTCAAGCACATCACCAGCAATACCGCCGACAGCATTGCGGCGTTGGCATTGCTGAATTCCAGTTCGAACTGCTGGTAGATCGCCGTGGTGAAGGTCTGCAGGCCGATGATCGACAGGGCGCCGAATTCCACCAGCATGTGCAACGCGATCAGCAGCGCTCCGGCCAGTAGCGAAGGCCACAGCAGTGGCAGCGTAATGCGGAAAAATACGCCCCAGCGATTCAGCCCCAGGGTGCGGGCCGATTCTTCCAGGGAGGGATCAAGATTGCGCAATGTCGCTGCCACCGGCAGAAACACCAGCGGGTATTTGGACAGGCTCATCACCAGGATCGCGCCGCCCAGGCCTTCGAAATTCGCGCTGAGCGACACCCAGGTAAAGCTGCTGACAAATGCGGGCACCGCAAACGGCAGGCACAGAATCACACCCCAGATGCGTCGCCCCGGCAGGTTGCTGCGTTCCAGCAGCCAGGCCAGTGACAGGCCGATCACACCGCAGGTCACTGTGACGCCGACCATCAGCGCCAAGGTGTTACGCAGCAGCCCGAAGACATATGGCCGCCACAACAGATGCAGCGCCTGCGTCCAGCCGGCTTGCCATGCCTTGAGCCCGACATACACCAGCGGCAGCAGGCTGAGGCCTACCAGCAACAGTACCGGCAGTAGCAGCCAGATCGACGGGCGCTTGCGCCTGGGGCTCAAGCCCCCACGCAGGGTGGGGGCGGTCAACGATGGGTTCATCAGTTCAAGCCAACGTCACGTTCCAGGTCCAGGGCCTCTTCAGCATTGCCAAGGTCCGCCGGGGTGACTTTCGGCGGTTGCAGTTCGCTGAACGGCTTGAGGCCACGGTTGGATTCCATGCCCTTGCGCAACGGGTATTCGGCCGAGGTGTTGGTGATCACGCGCTGGCCTTCTTCGCTGGCCATGAATGCCAGCAATTGCTGAGCTTCCTTGGGGTGCTTGCTGGATTTGAGCGCGGCGGCGGACGACACGGTGATCAGGCCGCCGACATCGCCGTCGGTGAAGTAGTGCAGTTGGGAGTCCAGCTTGGTTTTTTCTTTCTTCAGGGCGAACCAGTAGTAGTTGTTCACCAGCACGGTGGCCACTTCGCCGTTTTCCACGGCTTTGAGGGCGACCATGTTGTTGCTGTACACCTTGCCGAATGCACGCAGGCCGGTCAGCCATTCCTCGGCAGCTTCGCGGCCGTGCAGCTTGATGATGGCCACGGCCTGTTCCTGGAAGGCGCCGCTGGTGGGCACGAAGCCGACCTTGCCTTGCCACTCGGGGCCGGCGAAATCCAGTACTGACTTGGGCAGGTCTTTTTCAGCGATCAGTTTGGGGTTGAAGGCCACGACGCGGGTGCGTGCGGTCACGCCCATCCAGTCGCCGTTGGCACCTACGTAATCCTTGGGCAGCACGTCGAGGGTGCTGGCGTCGATCTTGGCCAGCAGGCCTTGCTCGCCGAGTTTGTTCAGAGGCGGTGATTCTTCGGTGTAGATCACGTCGGCAGGGGAGCGGTCGCCTTCTTCAACGACTTGGCTGGCCAGCTGGTTGCTGCTGCCTTTGCGCACGTTGACGTGAATGCCGGTCTTGGCTTCGAAGGCCTTGGCGAGCTCGTCGCCGACTTCTTTATGCTGGCCGTTGTACAAGGTCAGGGAGACTTTGTCGGCGGAGTGGGCGGTAGGAGAGAGCAGGGTCAGGCCGAGCAGAGTGATGGTCAGGCCACGCAGAAGGGATGTCTTGAGACGGGTATCGCGGATCATCATCCGGGGTTTTCCTCACTTGAGTGCAACAAATCGTTGCAAGGATAAACGATAAAGTTTCTCAGGTGCGGACGAGGAGGGAATAGGGGAGTAAGTTTTCAAACCCCGGAAACGAAAAAACCCGCTTTCGCGGGTTTGATCTGAATTTGGTGCCCAGGAGAAGACTCGAACTTCCACGACCGTAAGGTCACCAGCACCTGAAGCTGGCGTGTCTACCAATTTCACCACCTGGGCTTATCAACAACGTTTGCGCTGTTGATGGAGCGAACTATACGGAGGGCTTTTTGATCTGTAAACCCCTGATTCGAAAATATAAATCAAAAATCTCGTTAAGAATCAAAGGCCTGAAACGCAAAAACCCGCTTTCGCGGGTTTTTGGAGACTCAAGGCATAACCTTGAGTTTGAAATTGGTGCCCAGGAGAAGACTCGAACTTCCACGACCTTGCGATCACCAGCACCTGAAGCTGGCGTGTCTACCAATTTCACCACCTGGGCAGCATCAACAACGTTGCCGTCGTCGATGGCGCGCACTATACGGAGGGGATTTTGAGCTGTAAACCCCTGCCATGAAAAAAGCCTGGAATTTTTCGCCAGTGGTCATGCAAGGTGTACTGCGGGGGCCGGAAAGGGCTTTTAAACGCTTGTTGATGCCTGAAATTTCCCGTTTCAATACGCGTATGCCAAACTAACCCGCATATAGACAAGGTGAAAACTCTCTAATGGCCGATTGGCAGTCCCTCGATCCCGAGGCCGCTCGTGAAGCGGAAAAATATGAAAACCCTATTCCTAGCCGCGAACTGATCCTGGCGCATCTCGCCGATCGGGGTTCGCCTGCTAGCCGCGAGCAGCTGGTTGAAGAATTCGGTCTGACCACCGAAGACCAACTCGAAGCGCTGCGCCGCCGCCTGCGCGCCATGGAGCGCGATGCACAACTGATCTACACCCGCCGTGGCACTTACGCGCCCGTGGATAAGCTCGACCTGATCCTGGGCCGCATCGCCGGTCACCGTGACGGCTTCGGCTTCCTGATCCCGGACGATGGCAGTGACGACCTGTTCATGAGCCCCGCGCAAATGCGCCTGGTGTTCGACGGTGACCGCGCCCTGGCACGCGTGTCCGGCCTCGACCGTCGCGGTCGCCGTGAAGGCGTGATCGTCGAAGTGGTGTCCCGTGGTCACGAGACCATCGTCGGTCGTTACTTCGAAGAAGGTGGCATTGGTTTTGTCGTGCCGGATAACCCCAAGGTGCAGCAGGAAGTGCTGATCACCCCGGGCCGCAACGCCAACGCCAAGATCGGTCAGTTCGTCGAGGTGAAAATCACCCATTGGCCAACCCCGCGCTTCCAGCCGCAGGGTGACGTGATCGAAGTGGTCGGCAACTACATGGCGCCAGGCATGGAAATCGATGTGGCGCTGCGCACCTACGATATCCCGCACGTTTGGCCTGAAGCTGTCGTCAAAGAAGCCCGCAAGCTCAAGCCTGAAGTGGAAGAGAAGGACAAAGAGAAGCGCATCGACCTGCGCCATCTGCCGTTCGTCACCATCGACGGTGAAGACGCCCGCGACTTCGACGACGCCGTTTACTGCGAAGCCAAGCCAGGCAAGCTGCGCCTGTTCTCCGGTGGCTGGAAGTTGTACGTGGCGATTGCCGACGTCTCCAGCTATGTGAAGATCGGTTCAGCGCTGGATGCCGAGGCTCAGGTGCGTGGCAACTCGGTGTACTTCCCCGAGCGCGTGATTCCGATGCTGCCAGAGGAATTGTCCAACGGCCTGTGCTCCCTGAACCCGAAAGTCGACCGCTTGGCCATGGTGTGCGAGATGACCATCTCGAAAACCGGCGAAATGACCGACTACCAGTTCTACGAGGCGGTGATTCACTCTCAGGCACGCCTGACCTACAACAAGGTCAGCACCATCCTGGAAGCGCCGAAGACCAGCGAAGCCAAGGCTTTGCGTGGCGAATACGCTGGCGTGGTGCCGCACCTCAAGCAGCTGTATGCGCTGTACAAGGTGTTGCTGGGCGCCCGTCACACCCGTGGCGCGATCGATTTTGAAACCCAGGAAACCCGGATCGTCTTCGGTTCCGAGCGCAAGATCGCCGCGATCACCCCGACTACGCGCAACGACGCGCACAAGCTGATCGAGGAATGCATGCTGGCCGCCAACGTGGCCACTGCTGAATTCCTGAAAAAGCACGAGATTCCTGCGTTGTACCGCGTGCACGACGGCCCGCCGCCGGAGCGCCTGGAAAAACTGCGTGCGTTCCTCGGCGAGCTCGGCCTGTCCCTGCACAAAGGCAAGGACGGCCCGACGCCGAAGGATTACCAGGCTCTGCTGGCCAGCATCAAGGACCGTCCGGATTACCACGTGATCCAGACCGTCATGCTGCGCTCCCTGAGCCAGGCGGTGTACAGCGCGGATAACCAGGGCCACTTCGGCCTGAATTACGAGGCGTACACCCACTTCACCTCGCCGATCCGCCGTTACCCGGACCTGCTCACGCACCGCGCCATCCGCAGTGTGATCCACTCCAAGCAGAACACCCCGCACGTCAAGCGCGCCGGTGCCATGACCATTCCGAAGGCGCGGATCTATCCGTACGACGAAGCGGCCCTGGAGCAGTTGGGCGAGCAGTGCTCGATGAGCGAGCGCCGCGCCGACGAAGCCACCCGCGACGTGGTGAACTGGCTCAAATGCGAGTTCATGAAAGACCGCGTGGGCGAGTCGTTCCCGGGCGTGATCACAGCCGTGACCGGCTTTGGTCTTTTCGTTGAATTGACCGATATCTACGTCGAAGGCCTGGTGCACGTCACCGCCTTGCCGGGTGACTACTACCACTTCGACCCTGTGCATCACCGCCTGGCGGGCGAGCGTACTGGTCGCAGCTTCCGTTTGGGCGACACGGTGGAAGTACAGGTCATGCGCGTCGACCTCGACGAACGCAAGATCGACTTCGGCATGTCCGACAAGCCGGCCGAATCGCCTGGCAACCGTAAAAACCGCGGCAGCAAAACCGCGACGCCGGCCGCCAAAGGCAAAGATGCGCCTGCGAAAGCAGCAGCCACCGAGCCTGCGCCAGCCAAGCCGGCTCGCCGTTCTTCTGCCAAGGACAAGGCCCCTGAAGCCTACCGCCCAAGCGACGCTGCGGCAAAAAATGCCGAAGTGCGCAAGAGCCGCGAGTTGAAGCAGCAGTTGCTCAACGAAGCCAAAAGCGGTGGTAAAGCGGCGTCTGGGGGAAAGTCCCACGGGTCGGAAAAACCGTCGAGCAAGCCAAGTAAACACCGTAAAGGCCCGCCCAAAGCGGGTTCGGCCCCTGCCAAGAGCGGCGGGTCGCGCAAACCTAAGGCCAAGTCATGAGTCTGGAAAAAATCTACGGCGTCCACGCCGTAGAAGCACTGCTGCGTCACCACCCTAAGCGCGTCAAGCAGGTGTGGTTGGCAGAAGGTCGCAGCGAGCCGCGCGTACAGGCGCTGGTCGAGTTGGCCACCCAAAACAAGGTTGCCATCGGCCAGGCCGAGCGCCGCGAGATGGATGTGTGGGTCGAAGGCGTCCACCAGGGCGTGGTGGCGGATGTCAGCCCGAGCCAGGTCTGGGGCGAGGCGATGCTCGACGAGCTGCTCGACCGTACCGAAGGCTCGCCGCTGCTGCTGGTGCTGGACGGTGTGACCGACCCGCACAACCTCGGCGCCTGCCTGCGTTCGGCGGATGCTGCTGGTGCGCTGGCGGTCATCGTGCCAAAAGACAAGTCTGCCACGCTGACGCCCGTGGTGCGTAAAGTGGCCTGTGGCGCGGCGGAGGTGATTCCGCTGGTGGCCGTGACCAACCTGGCGCGCACCCTGGAAAAACTCCAGCAGCGCGGCCTGTGGGTTGTGGGCACGGCGGGGGAGGCTGAGGTCAGCATTTATGACCAGGACCTCACCGGCCCAACCATCCTGATCATGGGGGCCGAAGGCAAAGGCATGCGCCGCCTGACCCGTGAGCATTGCGACTACCTGGTGCACCTGCCGATGGCCGGTAGCGTCAGCAGCCTCAACGTGTCGGTCGCCACCGGCGTGTGCCTGTTCGAAGCCCAGCGCCAGCGTGGCGCCAAGGCCAAGCCGAAGAAATAACTGCCTCAACCTGTAGGAGCCGGCTTGTGTGGGAGCTGGCTTGCCTGCGATAGCATCACCTCAGTATTGCTGAAAGACCGAGGCCTGCATCGCGGGCAGGCCCGGCTCCCACAAAGGCCGGCTTCTGCAATGGTTTTTGGTGTTTAGGTGATTGTTCAAATAATCACCAATCACCTTGCGCCCTTTCTCCCCCTTCTCTACAATTGCGCCCCTTGCCTTCCTGGCAGGCGCCTATGTGCCTCCCTGCGGCAAGATCCATAAGTGTCATTCACTCCTTGTCTGACCGTTTTTGAGCGGCAGGCTACAACCCGTAAGGAGCATTCATGCGTCATTACGAAATCATCTTTTTGGTCCACCCGGATCAAAGCGAGCAAGTCGGCGGCATGGTTGAGCGTTACACCAAGCTGATCGAAGAAGACGGCGGCAAAATCCACCGTCTGGAAGATTGGGGCCGTCGTCAACTGGCCTACGCAATCAACAATGTTCACAAGGCTCACTACGTGATGCTGAACGTTGAGTGCACTGGCAAGGCCCTGGCCGAGCTGGAAGACAACTTCCGCTACAACGATGCAGTGATCCGTAACCTGGTCATCCGTCGCGAAGAAGCCGTTACCGGCCAATCCGAGATGCTCAAGGCTGAAGAAAACCGCAGTGAGCGCCGTGAGCGTCGCGACCGTCCTGAGCACTCCGACGCCGAAGGCGTTGATGGTGATGACAGCGACAACAGCGATAACGCTGACGAGTAATCCACGGACCTTTTAAGGAGCCTATCAAATGGCACGTTTCTTCCGTCGTCGTAAATTCTGCCGCTTCACCGCTGAAGACGTGAAAGAGATCGATTACAAAGATCTCAACACTCTGAAAGCCTACGTATCCGAGACCGGCAAAATCGTTCCAAGCCGCATCACCGGTACCAAAGCTCGTTATCAGCGTCAGCTGGCCACCGCTATCAAGCGCGCCCGCTTCCTGGCCCTGCTGGCCTACACCGACAGCCACGGCCGCTGAGACCGGGCAGTCGACAAGTAGTAAGGGATTGAATGCATGCGCGCCTTAGCTGAGTTCATCATGCGCGGTCGCGTGCAGGCCACTCTGGTAGTGGCCGGATGTGCGGCATTGCCGTTGCTTTATTGGTTAGGTGCTGCCGCAGGTTGCCTTGTGCTGCTGCGGCGCGGTTTGAAGGACGCCTTTGGCGTTCTTGCCCTGGGATTGTTGCCGGCCTTGATCTGGTGGCTGCAATTTGGTGATCCACGGGTACTTCTGGTACTGCTGGGGTCATCGAGCCTTGCGTTGGTTTTACGCGCAAGTGAGTCCTGGGTCCGTACGCTGCTGGTCAGCGTGGCATTGGGTTTGGTGTATTCAGTGATGCTTGGCGCGGCTTTCCGCCCGCAAATCGAGGTGCTGGCACAGGAGATCGTCAAGATCCTGCCGCTGGCCCTCGGGGATCTCTACCAGCAATTGGAGGTAGATGAGCGAGCGCAACTTGCGTCACTGATTGCACCGGTCCTGACCGGCCTGATTGCGGCATTGTTGCAGGTCGTTAGCGTGCTGAGCCTGATTCTTGGGCGTTATTGGCAGGCGTTGTTGTACAACCCGGGTGGTTTTGGTCGCGAGTTTCGCGATATCAGGATCCCCGCGGGGCCGGCGATGTTGCTGCTGGCGTGCATGGTTGTCGGGCCGAAGTTAGGTCCACAGATGGCCTTGCTGGCGCCGATTTGCAGCGTACCGCTGGTGTTTGCCGGGCTGGCCCTGATTCATGGGCTCGTTGCGCGAAAGCGCCTTGCCAAGTTCTGGCTGGTGGGGTTGTACGTCACGCTGTTGCTGTTCATGCAGCTGATCTATCCGTTACTCGTGGTCTTGGCCATTGTCGACGGCCTGATTGATTTTCGCGGTCGTCTGGCGTCGAAAGACGCCGATAACGCGAACGGTGAAGGTTAAAAGTTAGAGGATTTTCACATGCAACTGATCCTTCTGGAAAAAGTCGCCAACCTGGGCAACCTGGGCGACAAAGTGAACGTTAAGGCCGGCTACGGTCGTAACTACCTGCTGCCATACGGCAAAGCCACCGCTGCAACCGCTGCCAACCTGGCTGCGTTTGAAGAGCGTCGTGCTGAGCTGGAAAAAGCAGCAGCAGACAAAAAAGCTTCGGCCGAAACTCGCGCTGCCCAACTGGCTGAGCTGGAAGTGACTATCACTGCCACCGCTGGTGACGAAGGCAAGCTGTTCGGTTCGATCGGCACCCACGACATCGCTGATGCACTGACCGCCTCCGGCGTTGAAGTGCAGAAGAGCGAAGTTCGTCTGCCGAACGGCACCATCCGCAACGTAGGCGAATTCGACGTAGCCGTGCACCTGCACGCCGAAGTTGAAGCCACCGTACGCGTTGTCGTGGTAGCAGCTTAAGCCGCACCTAACTGACTGGCACCTCGCGTGCCAGGCGGTTAACATCGGGCACGATCCTGTTTACAGGTCGTGCCTTTTGTTTTTCTACAAACCCCAAATTCCAAGTGGCCATGAACGATATTTCAGCTCCTGAGCAATACGATCTGCAAACCGCTGCCCTGAAGGTGCCGCCGCATTCCATCGAGGCCGAACAAGCCGTGCTCGGTGGCTTGATGCTGGACAACAACGCCTGGGAGCGCGTGCTGGATCAAGTCTCGGACGGTGATTTCTATCGCCATGACCACCGCCTGATCTTCCGCGCCATCGCCAAGCTGGCCGACCAGAACTCACCCATCGACGTGGTGACCCTGGCCGAACAGCTGGACAAGGAAGGCCAGACCTCCCAGGTCGGCGGCCTGGGCTACCTCGGCGAGCTGGCGAAAAACACGCCGTCCGTCGCCAACATCAAGGCCTATGCCCAGATCGTGCGCCAGCGGGCCACGCTGCGCCAGCTGATCGGCATCAGCACCGAGATCGCCGACAGTGCCTTCAACCCGGAAGGGCGCACCGCCGAAGAGATCCTCGACGAAGCCGAGCGCCAGATCTTCCAGATCGCCGAAGCCCGCCCGAAAACCGGCGGCCCGGTGGGCGTCAACGAGCTGTTGACCAAGGCCATCGACCGCATTGACACGCTGTTTAACACCGACGCGGCCATCACCGGTATTTCCACCGGCTACACCGACCTCGACGAGAAGACCAGCGGCCTGCAACCCGCCGACTTGATCATCGTCGCCGGCCGTCCGTCCATGGGTAAGACCACCTTTGCGATGAACCTGGTGGAAAACGCCGTGTTGCGCAGCGACAAGGC
Organism: Pseudomonas sp. GW821-FHT09A09; assembly: GCF_059418405.1. NCBI lineage: Bacteria > Pseudomonadati > Pseudomonadota > Gammaproteobacteria > Pseudomonadales > Pseudomonadaceae > Pseudomonas > Pseudomonas sp. GW821-FHT09A09. The sequence continues at coordinate 66,673 of NZ_JBWKPU010000018.1, read as the reverse complement.
CGTGCTGGTGTACTCCCTGGAGATGCCAGGTGAATCGCTGATCATGCGGATGCTGTCGTCCCTGGGTCGTATCGACCAGACCAAGGTCCGTTCCGGCCAACTCGAAGACGACGACTGGCCGCGCCTGACCTCGGCGGTCAACCTGCTCAACGACCGCAAGCTGTTCATCGATGACACGGCGGGCATCAGCCCCTCCGAGATGCGCGCGCGTACCCGCCGCCTGGTGCGTGAGCACGGCGACATCGCCCTGATCATGATCGACTACCTGCAGTTGATGCAGATCCCGGGTTCCAGTGGTGACAACCGCACCAACGAGATTTCCGAGATCTCCCGGTCCCTCAAGGCCCTGGCCAAGGAATTCAACTGCCCGGTGGTGGCGCTGTCCCAGCTCAACCGCTCCCTGGAACAACGTCCCAACAAGCGTCCGGTGAACTCCGACTTGCGGGAATCGGGTGCGATCGAGCAGGACGCCGACGTGATCATGTTCGTGTACCGCGACGAGGTGTACCACCCCGAAACGGAACACAAAGGCATTGCCGAGATCATCATCGGCAAGCAGCGGAACGGCCCGATCGGTTTCATCCGCCTGGCGTTCATTGGCAAATACACCCGCTTCGAAAACCTTGCACCGGGCAGTTATAACTTCGATGACGACGAGTAACCGTCACGCCTACGGCACGCGTTCAAACAGCTTTTGTGCAACTTTCAAGCTGATTGCTTCACGCCAAATGGCTTGATGAGCACGCCCCGCTTGCTCCTCGCGTTGCTGAAAGTCGCTGCCCTGTCGGCCTTGCGCCAGAGTTTTCAAATGGCCGCCTTTGATCATGTAGTCCAGCGCCGGGCGATCAAGGCGGTCGTAATGGAAATGTGCTTCCCATAGCGGCGTATTGTCGGCGGCGTCGTTGATCCCATACACATCCAGATATGAGCGCTCATTACCCTTGCCCAGCGGTTTGCGGTTCAGTGTTTTGACAACCCTGAGCTGGGCATTGTCGAGCAGATAATCCAGACGCTGTACATTGAGCACGTCTTTGTTCTTGTACATGCGGATTAGCAGGTCGCGACCTTCCGTCATCAAACGGTTACTGCCCGCCTTCAAGCGCGCGATCCTGTCGCTGTCTACGTCCGAGCCCTCAAGTTTATGCGCCAGTTCGCTCAGCTGGTTGGCCTTGCTGCTCAAAAACTCGTAGATATTGGTCGGGTAGTGTTTTTTACGTTCGTTGGCTCGCGCCAGTGCCACATGGTCATCCACTTTTGCCAGCAGGGCGTCGGCTTGTCCTGCCAGCAAGGGTTTGGCCGGCGGGCTGAGAGCGACCTCCACGAGTTGCCATTCGCCGGCCTTTTTCTCATAGCGGCGTGCTGTGTCCAGCTTGAACGGATCATCCACGGTTACCGTCACGCTGCCATCCGCTGCGGTTTCCTTGATGCCCACCATGACTTTGTAGGCACCGTTGCGCCGTGTGCGAAACATCTTCCGGACAGTGGCCGGCCCGGGGGCTTCAGCAGGTTGCGCCGGGATAAAATCAAAATCGATGTCCTGATCGTAGGCCGGTAACTCCTGATTGCTCGCCAGTTTTTCATGCAGTTGGGTAATACGGTTTTCCAGTTGGGTTTCATAGGTGTCGATGATCGCGAGGATGCCGTTGACCGATGCGATCCGTTCCGGGGAAACCGTACCCAGCAGTGCCACATAGTCGGGTTTCTCCACCGCGATCTGCTCCAGCGCCAGGCGCAACGCCACGGGCTGGGAGCGTTCGGGGATATTCGGCAGGTCCTCCGTCACCCAATGAATGGCCATGGCGGTATCGATCCCGATGGTAGGAGGGGCCTTGGGATTGTCGGTGAGCAGGCGGTTCAGCACGTTGAAACGCGTGACTTGCACCTTGTTTTCATCGGGAAGGCCAGCATTGATGCGGTCCATTTTCTCGGCATCGCTGCGTGACAGTTTGCGGATCTGTTCGATCACCTCCTTGCGCATTTGCAGAATTTCGAGTTTTTTGTTCATGTGGGCCAGGACCTTCTTGCACGTCTCAGCGGTGATGTCTTGCTCGACAACCTGGCGACCACGCAGGTCCATGATGACCATGAGCTTGTTCAGGAAGTCGACTCGGAGGGTCTGTTGCTCCACCAGTTCTTCCTTGTACAGGCCTCCTGTCTTGAGCAGTACCAACCAGTCCTTGTGTTCAATCAGCGAGTTGACATAGCTCTCCTGCAGGCGTGTGTGCCTGATAGTGTGCACTTCAAGCGCTACCAGTGCGGCCGTTTCGGCATCGCTGCCTTCAGGGTGTTTTTGCGCCAGTGCCAATAGTTCGTCAAACCGTGTACCAGAAGAAACCAAGCCGTTGAAGGCCGTCCGAATGGGCTCATAACGTTGCATCAAGAAGGCCTTGATGTCATGCCGCTGTGCAGTGCGGCGCATTCCGCCGAGGGCACCAACGAGTGCCGTGACCCACAAATTGGCAGTATTGCGCGTGATAGCACGGGTCTCGCCGCTGCGGCTGGCACGGTAAATATTCTCGCTCTCCAGCGCCACCGGATCTTGAGGTTTAACAATGCGCCAGACCTTGTTATCGACAGTCGAGGCATCAAGGTCGAGCATTACTTGATAGGCTTTCTGATCAACATTGACGTATTTTCGACCGGCGATTGTGTAAATGCCGTCGACATCGGGCAGTTGTGCGACTTGGTGCGTGTCAAAGGCGCGCCAATCGGCCAGTGTTTGGCTGGAAAGAGGCAGCTGTGGGGAAGGCGGCAGGACGTCAGGTAGATAGTCACGATGTACGCGTGCTTGTTGCATGACATCCGTGACTAATCCAGCGCGATCATAGATGCCCCTGCCCAGGCTGTTGCGTTGCGCGTCAGTGAGGGTGCGAAGGGTGGCACTGACCAGGCTGTTTTCAGTGGCGGGCGGCAGTTGCACATCGCCGCTGTCTTGCAGGTAGCCGGCGTACTTGCGGCCATCTTTGACCAGCATCACAAACGTGTCCGAATCCGGATGGCCGTAGGTGTCCAATAAAAGGCCGCGCCCGGTCACGTGGCCGGCGTGATTATAGGTCGGCAGGTAAACCTGGATCGCAAGGTTGGTCGGCCAGTTCGGCAGCAATGGCAGCAAATGACAGAACAAGGCTTCGCTGTGCTGATCAAGGCCGATGCCAGCCGAATCGCTCAAGGCGCCCAGTGCCTGGACCACGCGACTCTCTCTCACGTGCGCATGGATTGCGGCGCGAGCGGGCGCGTCGATGGGGGAGTAGTCGCCAGCGGTCAATGAAGGATGCAGGCGCGCCAGCTCATCCGCTGCGCTGCGGGAAAGGTCAGGGAAGCGGCGCCGCAACGTGTGGCTCACCGACTGCTCGATGGGTCTGTCTGTCGGTGCGAACCGTCGGGCACCATTGCTTACGGCCAGTTGCCCGCGCGGCAGACCGCGCCACAGCGCGTGAAACACCTCGTCAAGATGTTGGCCAAGGTGCTCGCCCAGTGTTTTACGCACCTCCAACAGGCGATTGGCCAGGTGCTGGTCCTGAGCGTTGATCCCGGTTTTGCCCAGGGTTGCGCCGGGGTTCAGTCGCTCGTATTCCTTTACTGCCAGATGCAGCAGTGTGTCAGGGGGGGAGGTAGGCGCTCGCGTGCGATAGTCGCCGTCGCCGGTCTGCAGCAGTTCGATCACCGGTGCAGCCCGTTCGTTGACGGCGAGCACAGGTGAATGCCGGGTGATCAGCGTGGTGCCGTCAAGTTGATAAATAGCGAGGTCGCAACGGCTGATGTCGGCCAGCAGTGCAGGCAACAGTTGATCGGCGATCGCCGGTAGGCGCGTGTCCGGCTGTTGGAGTGCGCTGTGCAGCAACCGGATTTGCTCGCGCAGATACTGTTCCTCGATGGCTTGGGTGAACGTCCAGCGGGGTGTTTCATGGCCTGCCCAGGCATTCAGCAATTGCCGGCGATCAATGCCTGCCACATCCAGTGCCCTGCGACAGCCGTCCAGTGACAGAGCCTGTTCGGTTGGGGCCAGTATCCGTTGCAGGAGCTGATGGTCGCTGAGTGGCTGCGTGTCGATAGGGTCCAGCGTCCAGCGTTTGTGCTGTGGGTGGTAAGTGACAAACGGCTCGAAAGCGGCGGTCTGATGGGTCAGGCGATAGCGTCCTGAGACACTGTCCCGTGCAACCCTGGCCACCTTGTCCTGGCCTTCGACACTGATTTTGATGAAGTGCTGGCCGGCGCGCTCGAACAGCCCTTGCTCGTTCGCTTCGAGACCCTCCAGGGTTTTGGGATCAACCTGGGTATAGGCCTGCATGAACCACAACCCCGGGCTGCCAGCACCCTGCATGCCTGCTTTGGGCGAACCCAGGGTGTGCATCAACTGCCGGTTCCGGTGTTGTGACAAGCGAGCGCCCACACCTTGAAGGCGTGCGCTGACCACCAGATCGAAGATATCGCTTACCGCCTGGATCAGCTCGGCCTGGCGCCCCTGGCGCAAGGCGCTCACTGCCTCTACGGTCTGGGCTGTCAATGTACCAAGGGTGGCGAACAGCATGACCCTGCTCAAGCCTGTCACGCCGCCGGGTACCGGGATCAGCAGCATCGACAAGGTTTCGCTGACCACATATTTGAGTAAGCCCAGTGCAGCCTCGCGATCGGCCAGGCGCGTGTTGCGGGCCAGGCGTACAAGGTCGGACTGGATTGGCCACGACAGGCTGATCGCCAGCGTGTGCATCAATGAGTGCGGTGCCACACCGTAGGGTTCGATCAGCAATTTTTCCCGGTTTGGGGTTTTGCTGGTGAACAGGTCGTAGAAAAGGCGTGCGTGCCAGTAAAGCTTATCGCGGTTGACGGTGAGCGGCTTGATGAACGTTCTGAGCTTTTCCTGGTTGTTCAGCGAAAGGGTTTTGATAAACCAATTGAACGTTTCCAGGTTCACGTGATTGCGCAATTGCAGCTGCAAGCCTTCCACGGCGTCGGCCACGGAAAAATGACGACGAAACGCGCCGTTTGGGCGGTCGGGGAAATAGCTGTAAACCCGTGTGCCCTGGGGGGGCTCAAAGCGTCGGGTAAAGAACGGCAGGGTGATTTTTTCACCGCCTGCATCGATCTGGTAGGTACTCCAGTTGAAGGTGTTATCGGACAGTTGCCGATTGAGGCGGTTGAATTCCTGCGCGTCGATGCCCCATGGCTGCGTTGTGCGGCAGGCGTCATGCAGGGCCAGCGACAGTTTGGTGGCGTGCAAGGAGAACAGCGGGGCAGATAACCGTGCTGTGTAGTTCTGTTCAATGAAATCGGTGACTTGTCTGCCCAGGTCGGTTTGCCGCGCAACCTCAACAAATTCGGACACGTTAAGGCTATTGTCGCTGATGTAGCTGGCGTTCTGTTCTTCTGTCGAAAAGTAAGCGGTAAAGCCGAAGTTGCGCTGTGCCGCTTCCAGCAACGTCATGGACCTTTCGTACTCACGAACGGCGAGGTCTTCTTTGAACATCTGAACGTGCTGGCTCAACGCGTCGTTGTCGTCAATCTCCGGTAAATCGCTTGCAGGAATTGGCAGTTGCCGAACACGTGTTTTCAGATAAGTGGTACGCGCATTTATCGTTTTGCCGGTCTTGAGCCGGAGTGCGGTTTCCAGTGACTCCAGCATTTGTCGGTTGAGGTCACTATAGAAACTGTTGATTGCCAGGCTCAGGGTTGTTTCATGCCTGATGTGTTCCTTGCATAGACGCAGGTAGTCTTGTTGCTGTGCCGGGGTGAGTTTGCCCATGAAGGTGTTCAGGTTACCTTCAATGACATTCAGGGCCTGAAGCTCGCTCCAGTATTCACTGGACGGTATAACGCTGGGGGCGTGGGTGGCAGGAGTCGCCATGGTCGTCGCTCGAAAAAAGAATCGAGCGACTCTAGGCATTGGGAGACCCGTTCAGGCGGTACTTATTATTGTCTTTAAAAGCCGACCATTGCCGTCGGAATTGGTCAAAATTTGTGCTATATTCCGCGCCCGCGATTTTTCATCTCAACACCGGTCACCGTCATGCAAACAGCCAAGCCGTTATTTGACTATCCCAAGTACTGGGCCGAATGTTTCGGTCCAGCGCCATTCCTGCCCATGAGCAGGGAGGAGATGGATCAGCTTGGCTGGGATTCCTGCGACATCATCATCGTCACCGGTGATGCCTACGTTGACCATCCCTCGTTCGGCATGGCGATCATCGGCCGGCTGCTGGAGTCCCAGGGCTTCCGCGTCGGGATCATCGCCCAGCCGAACTGGCAGTCCAAAGACGACTTCATGAAGCTCGGCGAGCCGAACCTGTTCTTCGGCGTCGCGGCCGGCAACATGGACTCGATGATCAACCGCTACACCGCCGACAAGAAAATCCGTTCCGACGACGCCTACACCCCTGGCGGCATGGCCGGCAAACGCCCGGACCGCGCCAGCCTGGTGTACAGCCAGCGTTGCAAGGAAGCCTACAAGAACGTGCCGATCGTACTCGGCGGTATTGAAGCTTCGCTGCGCCGCATAGCCCACTACGACTACTGGCAGGACCGCGTGCGCAACTCGATCCTGATCGACGCCACCGCCGACATCCTGCTGTACGGCAACGCCGAGCGCGCGATTGTCGAAGTTGCCCAGCGCCTGTCGTGGGGCCACAAGATCGAAGACATCACCGACGTGCGCGGCACCGCGTTTATCCGCCGTGACACGCCGGTGGGCTGGTACGAAGTGGACTCCACCCGTATCGATCGTCCGGGCAAGATCGACAAGATCATCAACCCGTACGTGAACACCCAGGACACCCAGGCCTGTGCCATCGAGCAGGAAAAAGGTCCGCAGGACGATCCGGAAGAAGCCAAGGTCGTGCAGATCCTGGCCAGCCCGAAGATGACCCGCGACAAGACCGTGATCCGTCTGCCGTCGGTCGAGAAAGTGCGCAACGACGCGGTGCTTTATGCCCACGCCAACCGCGTGCTGCACCTGGAAACCAACCCGGGCAACGCCCGCGCCCTGGTGCAGAAGCACGGTGAGGTGGATGTGTGGTTCAACCCACCACCCATTCCTATGACCACTGAAGAAATGGACTACGTGTTCGGCATGCCTTACGCCCGTGTTCCGCACCCGGCGTACGGCAAGGAGAAGATCCCGGCCTACGACATGATCCGCTTCTCGGTGAACATCATGCGTGGCTGCTTCGGCGGCTGCACCTTCTGCTCGATCACCGAGCACGAAGGCCGCATCATCCAGAACCGTTCCGAAGAGTCGATCATTCGCGAGATCGAGGAGATCCGCGACAAGGTCCCGGGCTTCACCGGCGTGATCTCCGACCTCGGCGGCCCGACCGCGAACATGTACCGCATCGCCTGCAAGAGCCCGGAAATCGAATCGGCGTGCCGCAAGCCGTCGTGCGTGTTCCCGGGCATCTGCCCGAACCTGAACACCGACCATTCGTCGTTGATTCAGCTGTACCGCAGCGCCCGTGCGTTGCCGGGTGTGAAGAAGATTCTGATCGCCTCCGGCCTGCGCTACGACCTCGCCGTGGAGTCGCCGGAGTACGTGAAAGAGCTGGTCACCCACCACGTCGGTGGCTACCTCAAGATCGCCCCGGAACACACCGAGGAAGGTCCGCTCAACCAGATGATGAAGCCGGGCATTGGCAGCTATGACAAGTTCAAGCGCATGTTCGAGAAGTACACCAAGGAAGCGGGCAAGGAGCAGTACCTGATCCCGTACTTCATCGCGGCCCACCCGGGCACCACCGACGAAGACATGATGAACCTGGCCCTGTGGCTCAAGGGCAACGGCTTCCGTGCCGACCAGGTGCAGGCGTTCTACCCGTCGCCGATGGCCACCGCCACTGCGATGTACCACTCGGGCAAAAACCCGCTGCGCAAGGTCACGTACAAGAGCGACGCGGTGACCATCGTCAAGAGCGAGGAGCAGCGCCGCCTGCACAAGGCGTTCCTGCGCTACCACGACCCGAAGGGCTGGCCGATGCTGCGTGAAGCGCTGACCCGCATGGGCCGCGCCGACCTGATCGGGCCGGGCAAGGACCAGTTGATCCCGCTGCACCAGCCGAGCACCGACAGCTACCAGAGCGCCCGTCGCAAGAACTCGACGCCGGCTGGCAGCCACAAGGTCGCCAAGGAAACCACCACCAAAATCCTCACCCAGCACACCGGCCTGCCGCCGCGTGGCAGTGATGGCAGCAACCCGTGGGACAAGCGCGAACAAGCCAAGGCTGCGGCCCAGGCACGCAATAAGCAGGCCGCCAAGGAGCGCAGCGATGCCGCGAAGGGCAAGGGCGGCAAGCCTGCGCGCAAGCCCGTCGTGCCGCGTTGATCGCAGCCTGAATAAACAAAACGCCAGCCTCGTGCTGGCGTTTTGCTTTCTATTCGCTGGCGAGCCTGTTTGTTAAGGTGGCGCCTATTGAATCGCCATCGCCGGCAAGCCCGCTCCCACCGTTTGGAACGCGTTCCCCTGTAGGAGCCGGCTTGCCGGCGATGGGGCCAGCACGGCCACCAACACCGTCAAGGAAGAACACTCATGGGCAACCCCCTGGCCACCATCGGCATGGACTCCAACCGCTCCCAATTCATGGCGCGCCAGCGCATTGAAAGTCAGATCAACCTACCGCGCCTGTTTGCGGCCATCGACGCCGATCCCGCCATCGTCGGCGCGGGTGTCGTGTACATCGACGCCGATTTTAACGTGGTGACCCTGCGCGAATTCCAACCCATCTGCAGCATCGCGCCCAAGCGGTTGATCCTGCGTGAGGCGCAGAAGTACATCGCACCGACGCAATTCGCTCAGCAGGTGCAAGACAACCCCCGCGAATCGCGATTAGTGGGCGAAGCGGTCAATACCACCTTGTCGTGTGCAGGAGCGGTGATCGGATGGATTGTGGTGCTCAGTGGTTCCGTCGCGGTTCCGTTTTCGGCGGGGGCCAGTTCGGTGGTCGTGGCACTCGGCTACACCGCCGCCGCAGCCAGCTCAGTGCAGTGTTTTGCCAGCGGCTATCGCACTGTCAATGAAATCCGCAACCCTGCCAAGAATGATCAGCTCGACAGCGAAGAGTGGTACCAATACACCATGATTGCGCTGGATGCCGCCTCGTTGGTCGGGGTGGGTGCATCGTCACTGGCGACGCTCAAACTGGTCCGGCTGAACAAGGCGACCACCGGGAAAAGTGTGAGAGAGGTGCTCCGTGGCTTGAACCGTCAGGAGCGTGCCAAACTCACGAAGGAGCTATTGAGTATCAACGACCCACGCCTGACATCGAAGATGATCAAGTTGAAGCAACTGTCGGGCGAGTTGCCAAAACGGTTCACGCCCACCGAGGTCAAGCACGCGACTGTGACGCAAATCAAGGATGCCTTGGGCGCAGCCATCGGCTTCACCGGCAGCGCGGTTTCGGGGAACGTGCGCACGATTGCGGTGGGGTTGTATGAGGAAGCCGAGCAATGAGTGAGTTTCCCAGTATCCGCAGCTTTCTATCGACCTACTTTCCGGTTTTCATGGGGGCGATATTCGCCTCCATTTTTACCTTGGTGTTTGCGGTGCCGCATTTTTTCGACAGTTACTTACCCGGCCTTTCCATGGAGGACAACGCCAAGTATTCCTTCCTGGGAGGCATAGCACTCACCTTGGTCATTGTGCATTGCAACTTCATGATTGCCCGTGGATACCCGCAGTGGGTATGGCCACTGGTGGGGCTACTGGGGCTCTGCTTTCTAGGTGTATTGCCAACCTTTAGTGATCAACCGCACCGCCTCATGTTTGGCTTGGGCTTGCTGTTCCCGTTACTCGGGCTGCTACTGCTCAACAGCCAGCGCCATCGCGAAATGCGTCAGAAGCTGCGCGAAGTGCGTCACCTGCGTGAAGCCGTGATTGCCCGCCAAAAATCCCTGTGATTGGGTAGATTCCCCACTCCTCCTTCACACCGGCGCCACAAATATGTGCAAGCCTCGCACCATGGCACCCCCGTCGGCGCCGTTTTGGTGCTGTACTGCACCGGGTCTTACGATAAAGCGCAATGACCGCCGCTCTGGCATAAGTCTTGCGCGCTTTGTTTCCATGCCCTGGCTCGCAGGAGGCCGCCGTGTCGATTCATGTCGCGTTGCACCACGTTACGCATTACCGCTATGACCGCGCTGTCGAACTCGGCCCACAGATCGTGCGGTTGCGCCCGGCCGCCCATAGCCGCACGCGGATTCTGTCCTATGCACTGAAAGTTCTGCCCGAGCAGCATTTCATCAATTGGCAGCAAGACCCCCAAGGCAACTACTTGGCGCGCCTGGTGTTCCCGGAAAAGACCGATGAGCTGCGCATCGAAGTCGACCTGGTTGCCGAAATGGCGGTGTTCAACCCGTTCGACTTTTTCCTGGAGCCCTACGCCGAAAAAATCCCCTTCAGCTACGCCGCCGATGAGCAACGTGAGCTGGCGCCGTACCTGGAAACCCTCCCGCTGACGCCGAAATTCGCGCAGTACCTGGCGGGTATCGACCGTACGCCTTTGCCGGCGGTGGATTTCCTGGTGGGCCTCAACCAGCGCCTGGCCGCGGATATTGGCTACCTGATCCGCATGGAACCGGGCGTGCAAACTCCGGAATTCACCCTGGAGAACGCCTCCGGTTCCTGCCGTGATTCGGCGTGGCTGCTGGTGCAGATCCTGCGCAACCTGGGGCTGGCGGCGCGGTTTGTCTCGGGTTACCTGATCCAGCTCACCGCCGACGTCAAAGCCCTCGACGGCCCTTCCGGCACGGAAGTGGACTTCACCGACCTGCACGCCTGGTGTGAGGTGTATTTGCCCGGTGCCGGCTGGATCGGCCTGGATGCCACCTCGGGCCTGTTCGCCGGTGAAGGTCATATCCCATTGGCCTGTAGTCCTGATCCCTCGTCTGCCGCGCCGATCAGTGGGTTGGTGGAACCTTGCGAGTGCGAATTCACCCACGAGATGTCGGTTGAGCGGATTTGGGAGGCGCCGCGCGTCACCAAGCCCTACACCGAAGAACAATGGCTGGCGATTCAAGCGCTGGGTCGGCAGATCGACGGCGACCTGCTCAAGGACGATGTGCGCCTGACCATGGGCGGCGAGCCGACCTTCGTGTCCATTGATGACCCCGACGGCGCCGAGTGGAACACCGCCGCCCTCGGGCCAGACAAGCGACGCTTGTCTGCCGAGTTGTTCCAGCGCATGCGCAAGCATTACGCACCCAAAGGCCTGGTGCACTTTGGCCAAGGCAAGTGGTACCCCGGCGAGCAATTGCCGCGCTGGTCGCTCAACTGCTACTGGCGCCGCGACGGTGTGCCGATCTGGCACAACAGCGCGCTGATTGCCGATGAACAAGAGGACTACGGCGCCGATGGCGAGATGGCCGGGCGCTTCCTGGCCAGCGTGGCCGAGCGCCTGAAGCTGCCGGCGCGCTTTGTGTTCCCGGCCTATGAAGACAACTTCTACTACCTGTGGCGCGAAGGTGCGTTGCCGCAAAACGTCACCGCCCAGGACCCACGCCTGAGCGACGATTTGGAGCGCGAACGCCTGCGCAACGTGTTCAGCCAGGGCCTGGATAAAGTCATCGGCCAAGTGCTGCCGCTGGCGCGCACGGCAGCCAACGACCGCTGGCAGAGTGGTCGCTGGTACCTGCGGGACAATCATTGCCGCCTGGTGCCAGGTGACTCGCCGCTGGGCTATCGCCTGCCGTTGGCCTCGCAGCCGTGGGTGACGGCGGCCGAATACCCGTTCGTGCATCCCACCGACCCCAATCAGGATCTGCCAGAGCTGCCGACCACGGCCCAACTGCAAACGCACGACGAGCCCGCGCCGAGTGATGAGCGCGTACCGAAGGTGGACCAGTCCGCCGACTGGCTGACCCGCACCGCGTTGTGCGCCGAAGCACGAGCAGGGCGCTTGTACCTGTTCATGCCGCCTCTGGAGCGGGTCGAGGATTACCTTGAGCTGGTGGCCGCCATCGAGGCCACGGCCGAAGAACTGCATTGCCCGGTGCTGCTGGAAGGCTACGAGCCACCGGCCGATACGCGCCTGAGCAACTTTCGTGTGACCCCTGACCCGGGTGTGATCGAAGTGAATGTGCAGCCGTCCGCAACATGGGACGAGTTGGTGGAACGCACCGAATTTCTCTACGAAGAGGCGCGGCAAACCCGCCTTACCACGGAAAAATTCATGATTGACGGGCGCCACACCGGTACCGGTGGCGGCAACCACTTCGTGCTGGGCGGTGCCACGCCGAAGGATTCACCGTTTTTGCGTCGGCCCGATCTGCTGCGCAGCTTGATCAGTTATTGGCATAACCATCCCTCTTTGTCGTACCTGTTTTCCGGCCTGTTTATCGGCCCGACGTCCCAGGCACCTCGGGTGGATGAAGCCCGTAACGATGCGCTGTATGAGCTGGAGATCGCCTTCGCGCAAATGCCTGCGCCCGGTGAGGACTGCCCGCCGTGGTTGGTGGACCGCCTGCTGCGCAACCTGCTGATCGACGTGACGGGCAACACCCATCGCGCCGAATTCTGCATCGACAAACTCTACTCGCCGGATGGCGCCACCGGCCGCCTGGGCCTGCTGGAGCTGCGCGCCTTTGAAATGCCGCCCCATGCACGCATGAGCCTGACCCAGCAGTTGCTGCTGCGTGCCTTGGTCGCACGTTTCTGGCGTGAACCCTATGCGCCGCCGAAGCTGGCGCGCTGGGGCACAGAGCTGCATGACCGTTTCTTGCTGCCACATTTTATCGAGCAAGACTTTGCCGACGTGATCGTCGAACTCAACGCCGCAGGCTACCCACTGCGTGCCGAATGGTTTGCGGCGCACCTGGAGTTCCGCTTTCCCAAGGTCGGCGACTACGCCGTCAGCGGGATCGAACTGGAGCTGCGCCAGGCCCTGGAACCTTGGCATGTGCTGGGTGAGGAGGGCGCGGTGGGGGGTACGGTGCGCTACGTGGATTCATCCCTGGAGCGCCTGCAAGTCAAGCTCACCGGGCTGGCGCCGCAACGCTACCTGCTGACCTGCAACGGCGTCCCGGTGCCGCTGCACGCCACCGGTCGGGTGGGTGAGTTCGTCGCCGGCGTACGCTATCGCGCCTGGCAACCGGCCAACTGCCTGCAACCGACTATCCCGGTGCATGCGCCGTTGGTGTTCGACGTGCTCGACACCTGGATGCAACGTTCGCTGGGGGGCTGCCAGTATCACGTGGCGCATCCGGGTGGGCGCAATTACGACAGCCTGCCGGTGAATGCCAACGAAGCGGAGAGCCGACGCATGGCGCGGTTTTTCCGCTTGGGGCACACCCCCGGGAAACAACCGGTGCCCGCCCTGGTGATCAACGATGAGTTGCCAATGACCCTCGATCTGCGGCGTTTTCCCCCTAAAAATGACTAAACCCAATCCCCCTGTAGGAGCCGGCTTGCCGGCGATGGCGGTGTACCAGCCACCCGCTAGGTTGCCTGAACCAACGCGATCGCCGGCAAGCCGGCTCCTACGGTAGATTGCGGTGGATTTGAATTAAACTGAGCCCCCTTGCCTCTGCCGAGCGTTCCATGTCTGACTTGCTCGACCGTTACCCGCTGACCGCGGGCACTTATCACGAACTGCTGGATGACAGTGGCCAGGTGCGCGCTCATTGGCAGCGCCTGCTCGACCACCTGCAACGCAGCACGCCCGCGCAGTTGGCCCAGCGCCAGGCGCTGCTGACCCGGCAGATCCAGGAAAACGGCGTGACCTACAACGTCTACGCCGACCCCAAGGGCGCCGACCGCCCCTGGGAGCTGGACTTGTTGCCCCATGTGTTGGCCGCCGATGAATGGCAGCAGCTGTCGGCCGGTATCGCCCAGCGTGCGCGCCTGCTCAATGCGGTGCTGGCCGACCTGTATGGCCCGCAACGTTTGATCAAGGAAGGCCTGCTGCCCGCCGAGCTGGTGTTCGGACACAACAATTTCCTGTGGCCGTGCCAGGGCATCCAGCCCCCCGACGGCGCGTTCCTGCACCTGTACGCGGTGGACCTGGCACGCACGCCCGACGGTCGCTGGTGGGTCACGGCCGACCGTACCCAGGCGCCGTCGGGTGCCGGCTATGCGTTGGAAAACCGCACCATCGTGTCCCGTGCGTTCCCGGACCTCTACCGCGATTTGCAGGTGCAGCACCTCACCGGGTTCTTCCGCACGCTACAGGAAACCCTGGCCCGCCAGGCGCCGGGTGATGATCAGCCGCCGTTGATCGTGCTGCTTACACCCGGGCGGTTCAACGAAAGCTATTTCGAACACCTCTACCTCGCCCGGCAGCTCGGCTACCCGCTGGTGGAGGGCGGCGACCTCACCGTGCGCGACAGTACCGTGTTCCTCAAGACCCTCAGCGGCCTGCGCCGGGTGCACGCGATCATGCGGCGCCTGGACGACGATTTCTGCGACCCGCTGGAACTGCGCACCGACTCGGCCCTGGGCGTGCCCGGCCTGCTCGACGCGGTGCGCCAGGGCAACGTGTTGGTGGCCAACGCCTTGGGCAGCGGCGTGCTGGAATCCCCCGGCCTGCTGGGCTTCCTGCCGAAGATCAACCACTACCTGTTTGGCGAAGAGTTGATACTGCCGTCCATCGCCACCTGGTGGTGTGGCGAAGCACCGGTGCTGGCCGAAGCGCTGGAAAAGCTGCCGGAGTTGCTGATCAAGCCGGCCTTTCCGTCTCAAAGCTTTGCCCCGGTGTTTGGTCGTGACTTGAACGACGAACAGCGCCAGGCCCTGGCCGATCGCATGCGGGCGCGGCCTTATGCCTATGTCGCCCAGGAACTGGCACAGCTGTCCCAGGCGCCGGTGTGGCACACCGTGGATGACCACCTGCAACACCGCGCCATCGGCATGCGCGTGTACGCCGTGGCCAGCGACGAGGGTTACCGGGTGCTGCCCGGTGGCCTGACCCGTGTGGCCGCCGAGGCCGACGCCGAAGTGGTGTCGATGCAGCGCGGTGGCGCCAGCAAGGACACCTGGGTGCTCGGCGAACGGGCTGCCGGTGGCGAACACTGGCGTGCCCAGCGCGCCATCGGTGCCCATGATCTGGTGCGCCGCGACCCCTATCTGCCGTCGCGAGTGGTGGAAAACCTGTTCTGGTTTGGCCGCTATTGCGAGCGTTGCGATGACAGCGCGCGCTGGCTGCGAATCGTGCTGGCGCGCTATGTGGACGGCGATGATCCACTGGCGTTGCAGGCGGCGGTGGAGTTGGGCGAGACCCTGCGCCTGCTGCCGGACGAGGGCGAGTTGCCCGAGCGCCTGCAGGCGGCCTTGCTCGGTGATGACTGGCCGTCGAGCCTGCGCGCCAACCTGCAGCGCTTGCAGTGGGCGGCGTCCCAGGTGCGCGGCAAGCTGTCCCGGGAGAACTGGCAGGCGTTGGTCGAGCTGCAGCGCGAAGCGCTGGAGCTGGAAAGCGACACCCCGGACTTTGGCGAGTTGCTGGATTTCCTCAACCGTCTGGTGATGTCCCTGGCGGCGCTGTCCGGGTTTGCCCTGGACGACATGACCCGTGACGAAGGCTGGCGCTTCCTGATGATGGGCCGGCGCATCGAGCGCCTGCAGTTTTTGAGCAGCAGCCTGGCGGCGTTCCTGCGCGGCGTGGCGGTGTTCGACCAGGCGGGGCTTGAGTGGTTGCTGGAACTGGGCAACAGCAGCATCACTTACCGCTCGCGCTACCTGGCGGTGCCGCAGTTGATCCCGGTGCTCGACCTGTTGTTGCTGGACGAGCAGAACCCCCATGCGGTGTTGTTCCAGCTCAAGTTGGTCAGCCGTACGTTGCGGCGGCTCAATGATGATTTCGGCGTGCCCCGGGAAACCGGCCTGGGCCCGTTGGTGGAGCGCCTGGCGCGTTTCGACCTGGGCTGCCTGGAGAACCCGTTGTTTGGCGAGTCCAGCGTGCGTGCCGCACTGGACGGCCTGGCCGACCTGCTGCAAGCGGTGGCCGATGAGAGTGGGCAAGTGTCGGATCGTTTGGCGTTGCGCCATTTTGCCCATGTGGATGATGTCAGCCAGCAAACGGTGTCGGTGTGATGAGTGCGCGCTACCAGATTTTCCACGATACCCACTATCACTACGACAGTCCGGTGTCCCTGGCCCAGCAGTTGGCGCACCTCTGGCCACGGCCCTGTGCCTGGCAGCGTTGCAGCTCGCAACAGCTGGACATCAGCCCACAGCCGTCGTCGCGCCGTGATGAGCTGGATGTGTTTGGCAACCCGATCACCCGCCTGGCGTTTGAGCGGCCCCATGATGAGTTGCTGGTCAACGCCGGCTTGACCGTGGAAGTGCTGGCGCGCCCGGCGCTGGACTTCCAGTTATCGCCGGCCTGGGAACAGACCCGCGACAGCCTCACCTACGGCAGCCAGCCGATGTCCGAGGCGTTGATCGAAGCGTGCCGTTTTCGCTTCGAGTCGCCCTACGTGCACCTGAAAAAGAACTTCGTCGAATTCTCCGAGAGCTGCTTCCCGGCCGGCCGCCCGCTGTTACTGGGCGTGCAGGCACTGATGGAAAAGATCTTCGGCGAATTCACCTTTGATGCCGAAGCCACCCAGGTCGCCACGCCGCTGGTGGAAGTGCTGGAGCGCCGGCGTGGTGTGTGCCAGGACTTTGCCCACCTGATGCTCGCGTGCCTGCGTTCACGGGGCCTGGCGGCGCGTTACATCAGTGGCTACCTGCTCACCCAGCCACCGCCCGGCCAGCCACGGCTGATCGGCGCCGATGCGTCCCACGCGTGGGTCTCGGTGTATTGCCCGGTGTCAGGCTGGGTGGATTTTGATCCGACGAACAACGTTCAGCCGGCGCTGGAACACATCACCCTGGCCTGGGGCCGGGACTTCTCGGATGTGTCGCCGTTGCGCGGGGTGATCCTGGGGGGAGGGAACCATGACCCCGAAGTACGGGTGACGGTGATGCCACTGGAATAGAGCCTGACAGGCTAGCGTGTGTGGGAGCTGGCTTGCCTGCGATGGCCGCTACTCGATCTGACGGATACACCGAGTCGCCTGCATCGCGGGCAAGCCCGGCTCCCACATGAGCGATCATTCCCACACTCTGCGTGGGAACAATCAATTATTCAGCAGGATCTTTTGGTGTTTCGGTCTCGTCGTTCGTTTCTTCACCATCAACTTCGGCGGTCAGACCATTGGCCTCTTCTTCTGCAGCGGCTTTCTTGCGTTGCAGTTTTTCCTCTTTCTTCTGCTCCTTGGCCAAGTCTCTCTGACGTTTGGCGAAGGAGTAATTAGGTTTGGCCATGGGCGATCCTCTAGGGTCGAAGGTGAGGGTGGCGGCGCGCAGCTGCCTTGGGCTGCCTTGGGCTGCCATGGTAGCAGCTTAGCAGCGCGCTTGGCCTTCACTTACCGCAGGCGTAGGCGGCCAGCAGGCCGTTGAACAGTTGGTTGAGGTGCATGGCTCGGGCTCCAGTGGGTGATGGCCCGATCATAGGCAGGTCGTTGCACTTTGGCTGGTAGATTGTGTTGATCAGTCTGATAGCCTAAAGTTGTATACAATCTGTTGATGCAGATCATAAGAATTCCTGCCTGCTTCAGGCACCCTTGTCGCAATACGCGTTTTTTAAACCCTGCCTTGGAGATTCACATGTTTGCCAAACTCGTTGCTGTTTCCCTGCTGACTCTGGCGAGCGGCCAGTTGCTTGCTGCAGAGTGCGCGGTCACCGTCGACTCCACCGACCAGATGTCGTTCAACACCAAAGAAATCACCATCGACAAGAGCTGCAAGACCTTCACCGTGAACCTGGAGCACTCGGGCAGCTTGCCGAAAAACGTCATGGGCCATAACTGGGTCCTGACCTCGGCCGCCGACATGCAGCCGGTAGCCACCGACGGCATGGCCGCAGGCATCGACAAGAACTACCTGAAGGAAGGCGACGCACGCATCATCGCCCACACCAAGATCATCGGTGCTGGCGAGAAAGATTCGGTGAGCTTTGATGTGTCCAAGCTGAAGGCGGGCACTGACTACGCGTTCTTCTGCTCGTTCCCGGGCCACATCTCGATGATGAAAGGCACGGTGGTGGTTAAGTAAGACCGCGTCATCGTTCATCGCAGGCAAGCCAGCTCCCACATTCAACCGCATTCTCATGTTGGAACTCGGTCAACTGTGGGAGCTGGCTTGCCTGCGATGGCGATCAAATAATCAATACAAAACTACCTGTCTCACCTCACGGCGCAAACGGTATGACCCGCTTGTGCTCCGTCTTGCGGTAGGTATCGCAGATAATCTTGAACGCTTCCTCACGCACGGGCTCACCGTGCAGGAACGCATCGATCTCGGCGTAGGTCACGCCATGTGACGCTTCGTCCGGCTTGCCCGGCGACAGGTCTTCCAAATCCGCCGTCGGCACTTTCTCGACCAGTGATTCCGGCGCGCCAAAATGCCGTGCAATGGCTCGCACCTGGTTCTTCACCAACCCGCTCAACGGCGCCAGGTCGCACGCGCCATCGCCGAACTTGGTGAAAAAGCCCATCACCGCTTCCGCCGCATGGTCGGTACCAATCACCAACCCACCCGCTGCACCTGCGATGGTGTACTGCGCCACCATGCGCATGCGCGCCTTGGTGTTGCCCAGCACGAAATCACGGGACACCGCCGCCTTGCCTTCAAACGCCGCCACTTCATTGGCCAGCGCCTTCACCGCCGGGCCGATGTTCACGGTGTGGCGTTCGTCGGGCTTGATAAAGTCCACTGACGCCGTGGCATCGATTTCATCGAACTGGGTTTCGTAGGGCAGGCGCACCGCGATAAAGCGGTAGGCTGTATCGCCCGTGCTTTCGCGCAGTTCTTTCATCGCGCGCTGGGCCAGGAGGCCTGCGGTCAGGGAATCCACGCCGCCGCTGATGCCCAGCACCAGGGTCTTGAGCCCGGAATTGCGCAAGCAATCCTGGATGAAAGTGATGCGGCGGGAAACCTCAGCCTCAAGGGCGGCCTGGTCGTTGAACGGTGCTTGAACCTTGAGCTGCTGCGCAATCTCACGCTGTACGGCTTGCATGATTCACTCCTTGCTGGAAAGGGCAGGTACTTTGAAAACGTGTCGCAAATAGGCGACAAAATTCGGATCGGTGCAGTGGGTCTTGCCCGCTTCATCGGAGATCTTCGCGACGGGCTGGCCATTGCAGGCGGTCATTTTAAGCACGATGCTCATCGGCTCCACACCCGGGATGTCGCAGGTCAGGTTGGTGCCGATGCCGAAGCTCACATTGATGCGACCGCGCAGCGCCCGGAATATTTCCAGAGCCTTGGGCAGCGACAGGCTGTCGGAGAACACCAGGGTCTTGCTCATCGGCTCGATGCCGAGCTTGTGGTAATGGGCGATGGCTTTTTCGGCCCATTGCACCGGGTCGCCGGAGTCGTGGCGCAGGCCGTCGAACAGCTTGGCGAAGTACAGATCGAAATCGCCCAGGAACGCGTCGGTGGTGATGCAATCGGTCAGGGCGATGCCCAGCAGGCCACGGTATTCACGCACCCAGCAATCGAGGGCGGCGATCTGGCTGTCGATCAGGCGCGGGCCGAGTTGCTGGTGGGCCATGATCCACTCGTGGGCCATGGTGCCCAGGGGTTTCATGTTGAGCTCGCGGGCCAGGTGCACGTTGCTGGTGCCGACAAAACGCCCGGGGAAGTCATGCTTGAGCACATTGACCACTTCTTCCTGCACGCGGTACGAGAAGCGGCGGCGGGTGCCGAAGTCGGCCACCTGCAACTCGGACAGCTCTTCGCTGCTGGCATTGGCGGTAAGCCAATCGAACTTGCGATACAGCTGCTCGCGGGCCTGTTCAAGGATCACGGTCTGGTAGCGGTAGCGGTTACGCACTTCGCTGACGATGGCCAGCATCGGCACTTCAAACAGGATCACATGCAGCCATGGCCCGCGCAGGCGAATGAATAATTCGCCGTTCTCGATGCCGGTCTGCACGTAACGCAGGTTGAAGCGGAACAGCCCGAGAAAACGCAAAAAATCCGGCTTCATGAAGCTGATGCGTTCCAGGAAACCCAACTGGTCGGGGCTCAGGCTCAACTCGGCGAGGCGCTCGATCTGGTAACGGATCTCCGCCAGGTACGGGCGCAGGTCTTCACTGTTACGGCAACGAAACTCCCATTCAACTTCCACGTTCGGGTAGTTGTGCAGCACCGCCTGCATCATGGTCAGCTTGTAGAAGTCGGTGTCGAGCAGGTTCTGCACGATGCGATCGGCAAACACACTCTCGCTCATAACGGGAATCTCCAGACGGGTCGGCGATGGGCGCCGGCCTTTACGCACAATTAAGGAATGGCGCTAGTGGCGCATAGACCTGTGGGGTTTTGCCAGTGATTTTTTCAGTGCAGCCACTGGCCTCATCGCAGGCAAGCCAGCTCCCACAGATGAAATGCATTCCAAATGTGGGAGCTGGCTTGCCTGCGATGGCGATATTCCAGGCACTAAATCACCTGCTCCATCATCCACTTCACAAACTCCCTCACCTTGGGCACCTCCGCCGAATGCTCTGGGTACGCCAGGTAATACGCATCCTGGCTCGGCATTGCATGCTGCCAGGGAATCACCAACTTGCCGTCCGCCAGTTCCTCCTCCACCAGAAACCGCGGTAACAACGCCACGCCACAACCCACCTGCGCGGCACGAATGCACATATAAAAAGTGTCGAAACGCGGCCCGTGATAACTGTGCTCGGTCTGGTAGCCCTGGCTGGCGAACCAGTCGTGCCAGCCCTGTGGCCGCGAGGCATTTTGCAGCAGCACCAGATCACTCAATTGCGTGGGGTCAGTAAAAGGCCGCGTCGGCAGGCTTTCTGGTGCGCACACCGGCACCAGCTCTTCGCTGAACAGCTTCAGGCTCTCGGTGCCGGGCCGTGAACCCTGGCCAAAGTAGAAGGCCATGTCGGCCTTGCCTTGCAGCAGCTCATCGGGCTCCTGCTCGTTGCACAGGTCCAGGTGGATCTGCGGGTGGCGCAGCCGCCAGCCCTTGAGGCGCGGCACCAGCCAGCGTGCGCCGAAGGTGTAGGGCGTGGACACCCGCAGCACTTCGGTCTCACCACCATAAGAGCGCAGGTAGTGAGTGGACATCTCTACCTGCGTCAGAATCTTGCGCACTTCCACCAGGTACAGGTCACCCGCCGGGGTCATCTGCAGGCGCCGGCGCACGCGGCGGAACAGCAGGTGCTGCAAGAGTTCTTCAAGCTGGGCCACTTGCTTGCTCACCGCGCTCTGAGTGAGGTTCAGCTCCTCGGCGGCGCGGGTGAAGCTCAAGTGGCGGGTGGCGGCTTCGAAGCACTGCAGGGCGGTGATCGAGGGCAAATGTCTTTTGTTCAGCACGGCGTGCCTCTTTTTATGCTTTGCATGAATAAACGGAATGATATCTCGCCTAATCGTCGTTTGTTGGCAAGTCTTGGGCCAGCTACAAATAAGGTCTGGATCGCCGTGTGTGCCGCGGCGCGAATTTTCTGTTTGAGATTGAAGGAGTGACCCATGGTTGCCGCATTGCTTGATCGTCTCGGGGTGAACCCGGCGCTGTACCAGGCGGGCAAACAGCCCGTGCATTCGCCGATTGATGGCAGCCGCATCGGCAGCGTGCACTGGGAAGGTGCCGCCGAGGTGGAGCAGCAGGTCAGTCGCGCCGAGCATGCATTCGAGGCCTGGCGCAAAGTGCCAGCACCGCGTCGCGGCGAGCTGGTGCGTCAGTTCGGTGACGTGTTGCGCGAATACAAGGCCGACCTGGGTGAGCTGGTGTCCTGGGAAGCCGGCAAGATCACCCAGGAAGGCCTGGGTGAAGTGCAGGAAATGATCGACATCTGCGACTTCGCCGTCGGCCTGTCGCGTCAGCTGTACGGCTTGACCATCGCCTCCGAGCGCCCGGGCCACCACATGCGTGAAACCTGGCACCCGCTGGGTGTGGTCGGTGTGATCAGTGCGTTCAACTTCCCGGTGGCCGTGTGGGCATGGAACACCACCCTGGCCCTGGTCTGCGGCAACGCGGTGATCTGGAAACCCTCGGAAAAGACCCCGCTCACCGCCCTGGCCTGCCAGGCGCTGTTCGAGCGCGTGCTGAAGAATTTCAACGATGCCCCGCAGTACCTCAGCCAAGTCATCATCGGCGGCCGCGATGCCGGCGCCGCGCTGGTGGATGACCCGCGCGTGGCCTTGATCAGCGCCACAGGCAGCACCCGCATGGGCCGTGAAGTGGCCCCCAAAGTCGCCGCGCGCTTTGCTCGCAGCATCCTTGAGCTGGGCGGCAACAACGCCATGATCCTCGGCCCAAGCGCCGACCTGGACATGGCCGTGCGCGCCATCCTGTTCAGCGCCGTCGGTACGGCTGGCCAGCGCTGCACCACCCTGCGTCGCCTGATCGCCCATGAGTCGGTGAAAGAAGAGATCGTTACCCGCCTCAAGGCCGCTTATTCCAAAGTGCGCATCGGCCACCCACTGGAAGGCAACCTGATCGGCCCGCTGATCGACAAGCACGGCTTCGACAACATGCAGGACGCCCTGGAGCAAGCCTTGAGCGAAGGCGGTAAGGTGTTTGGCGGCAAGCGCCAGCTGGAAGACAAATTCCCCAACGCCTACTACGTGTCGCCGGCCATCGTGGAAATGCCCGAGCAGAGCGACGTGGTGTGCACCGAGACGTTCGCGCCAATCCTCTATGTGATCGGCTACAAGGATTTTCCTGAAGCCCTGCGTCTGAACAACGCCGTGCCTCAAGGCCTGTCGTCGTGCATCTTCACCACCGACGTGCGTGAGGCCGAGCAGTTCATGTCGGCGGTGGGCAGCGACTGCGGCATCGCCAACGTCAACATCGGCCCGAGCGGCGCGGAAATCGGCGGCGCGTTTGGGGGTGAGAAAGAAACCGGTGGCGGGCGTGAATCGGGTTCGGATGCATGGCGCGGCTACATGCGTCGCCAGACCAACACCGTGAACTACTCGCTGGAGTTGCCGCTGGCACAGGGCATCACTTTCGACTGATCCACTATCGAAACGCGGTTAAAAATGTGGGAGCTGGGGGGGGGGGGGGGGGGGGGGGGGGGGGGGGGGGGGGGGGGGGGGGGGGGGGGGG
>NZ_JBWKPU010000018.1:0-43640 GCF_059418405.1 Pseudomonas sp. GW821-FHT09A09 | reverse complement strand
CGATAGCGGTGTATCAGTCGCCGCCGCCATCGCAGGCAAGCCAGCTCCCACAGTTGATTGGGTTTGCAATTCAGAATAATGGTTGTTTGTTGGGTCTCATCGGAGTCTGGCAATGGCATTACGCGAATCATGCTTGTGGGAACAACTTACCCCTGGCCGGCCGGATCGCGCCGCGCTCAAGGGCGAGGTCAAGGTGGATGTGTGCGTGATCGGCGCCGGCATCACCGGTTTGTCGGCAGCCATTCACTTGCTTGAACAAGGCAAAAGCGTCGCCGTGCTTGAGGCTCATCGCACCGGCCACGGCGGCTCGGGGCGCAACGTCGGGCTGGTCAACGCCGGCCTGTGGATCCCGCCAGACGAGATCGAAGCCGGTTTCGGCGAGGCGGTCGGCAGCCAGCTCAACCGCATGCTCGGCGCGGCACCGTCCCTGGTGTTCAGCCTCATCGATAAGTACAACATTGATTGCCAGCTGCGCCGCGAAGGCACCTTGCACATGGCGCACAACGCCCGGGGCGAGGCGGACCTGCGCAGCCGTGAAGAACAATGGAAGCGCCGTGGCGCGCCGGTGGAATTGCTCACCGGCCAGGCCTGCGAGCAGGCCACCGGCACCAAAAAAATCGCCGCTGCCCTGTTGGATCGGCGTGCCGGCACTCTTAACCCGATGGCTTACACCACCGGTCTGGCGAATGCGGCGGCCGGGCTGGGCGGGCAGTTGTTCGACCATTCCCCGGTTACTCAGCTTGAGCGCCAAGGCGCGCACTGGTCGGTGCAGACCGCCCAGGGTTCGGTGCAGGCGGCGCAGGTGGTGATCGCCTCCAATGCCTACACCGAAGGCGAATGGACCGAGTTGCGGCGCAATTTCTTCCCCGGCTATTACTACCAGGTGGCGTCAGCTCCGCTCACGGACGACGCGGCCCAGCAGATCCTGCCAGGTGGCCAGGGCTCGTGGGACACGCGCCAGGTGTTGAGCAGCATCCGCCGCGATGCCGACGGTCGCCTGTTGCTCGGCAGCCTGGGCAACGGCAATCAGAAACCGGCGTGGTTTCTCAAGGCGTGGGCCGATCGGGTGCAGCAGCACTACTTCCCGTACCTCAAATCGGTGCAGTGGGAGTGCACCTGGACCGGCTGCATTGCCTTCACCCCGGACCACTTGATGCGCCTGTTCGAGCCAGCACCGGGCCTGGTGGCAGTAACGGGCTATAACGGGCGTGGCGTGACCACTGGCAGCGTGGTCGGCAAGGCGTTTGCCGATTACCTGTGTCACCAGAATCCCCAGGCCTTGCCCATTCCCTTCGCGCCGATGCGTCCGCTGGCCGGGGTGGGCCTGCGCAGTTGTCTGTATGAAGCGGGGTTCTCGCTGTATCACGCCGGGCAATGCCTGCGGATCGTGATCTGATCAGCGAAATACCGCCCAGAAGCCTGCATTTTCTTAGCAAGCTACTAATCTGTATTGGTGCAAGTCGTAGCAATCGCGCACTGTAAATGTGCAGTTCCGTTACGCACATTGTTACAGGTGTAGGAACTGTCGTTTATACGCTTGGTTGCAGGTGCGACCTGCCAGGGTTGTACTTTTTGGATCCATTGGTTGCACCTCTTGGTGCTAGGCGGTTGCACGTCCTGGCAAAAGGAGTCGAAACGCCTGTAATAACAATGACACCGTGTCTTTTTGATTAATAAAAACGTAATGGCACGCGCCTTGCTCTGGGCTTTCTCGTGAAAGTTTGCAGTGAACTCGTAGTGCCAATAAACAAAAACCTCGGAGCACCACTCATGTCCCAGACGTTTTACAAGAAAGGTTTTCTGGCCCTCGCCGTGACAGCGGCACTGGGTGTTTCTACGTTTGTTCAAGCTGATGTGAAGATTGGCGTGGCGGGCCCGATGACGGGCGCCAACGCAGCTTTCGGTGAGCAGTACATGAAGGGTGCCCAAGCGGCAGCCGATGTGATCAACAAGGCCGGCGGTATCAACGGCGAGCAGATCAAGCTGGTGGCCGGTGACGATGCCTGCGAACCCAAGCAGGCCGTGGCAGTGGCCAACCGCCTGGCCGACCAGGACAAAGTGATCGGTGTGGTCGGGCACTTCTGCTCCTCCAACACCATCCCGGCGTCCGAGGTCTACGACGAAGCGGGCATCATCATGATCACCCCGGGCTCCACCAACCCACAGGTGACCGAGCGTGGCCTGGGCGCGGTGTTCCGTATGTGCGGGCGTGACGACCAGCAAGGCATCGTGGCCGGCGACTATATCGTCGACGTGCTCAAGGGCAAGAAAGTCGCGGTCATCAACGACAAAGACACCTACGGCAAAGGCCTGGCTGACGCCACTGCTGCCCAGTTGACCAAGCGCGGCGTGAAACCTGTGCTGGAAGAAGGCCTGACCCGTGGCGAGAAAGACTTCAGCGCCCTGGTCACCAAAATCCGCTCCACCGGTGCTGACGTCGTGTACTTCGGCGGCCTGCACCCTGAAGCCGGTCCTCTGGTTCGCCAGATCCGTGAAGCCGGCCTCAAAGACGTCAAGTTCATGTCCGATGACGGTGTCGTGACCGACGAATTGGTGGCTACCGCTGGCGGCGCGCAATACGTAGACGGCGTGTACATGACCTTCGGCGCCGACCCTCGCCTGCTGCCTGACAGCAAGGCCGTTGTGGAGCAATTCCGCAAAGCTGGCGTAGAACCTGAAGGCTACACCCTGTACGCCTACGCCTCGATCCAGGCCCTGGCTGCCGGCTTCAATGGCGCCAAGTCCAACAAGGGCGAAGACGCGGCCAAGTGGCTCAAGGCTCACCCAGTCCAGACCGTCATGGGCAAGAAAGAGTGGGACGGCAAGGGCGACCTGAAAATCTCCGACTACGTGGTTTACCAGTGGGATAAAGACGGCAAATACCACCAGCTGGAAAAACAGAAGTAATCAACGCGACAGCTTGAACACCCTCCATCCCTGTGGGAGCTGGCTTGCCTGCGATTGCATCACAGCAGTACACCTGAAGCACCGCGGTGTCTGCATCGCAGGCAAGCCAGCTCCCACATGGACAGTGGTTGTTTGAGCCCGGCCACAAATCTGTCTTTTCCTCCAGAAGCGCCGCACACCCACCGGTGTGCAGGTGCTCACCGCGTGAGATTGCGTTATGGATGGTATTTTCCTGCAGCAACTGGTCAACGGCCTGACCCTCGGGTCGGTCTATGGCCTGATCGCCATCGGCTACACAATGGTCTATGGCATCATTGGCATGATCAACTTCGCCCATGGCGAGGTTTATATGATTTCCGCTTACCTCGCGGCGATCAGTCTGGCACTGCTGGCTTACTTCGGCATCGAATCCTTCCCGCTGCTCATTCTCGGCACCTTGATCTTCACCGTCGTCGTCACCGGCGTTTACGGTTGGGTCATCGAGCGTGTCGCCTACAAACCGCTGCGCAACTCCACCCGACTGGCACCGCTGATCAGCGCCATCGGCATCTCCCTGATCCTGCAGAACTACGCCCAGATCGCCCAGGGCGCCAAGCAACAAGGTATTCCCACCCTGCTGGCCGGGGCCTGGCGTGTCGACTTCGGCACAGGCTTCGTTCAGTTGACGTACACCAAGGTCTTCATCCTGGTCGCAGCCTTCGCGGGCATGGCCCTGCTGACCTATGTCATCAAATACACCAAGCTCGGCCGCATGTGCCGCGCCACCCAGCAAGACCGCAAGATGGCGTCCATCCTCGGCATCAACACCGACCGCGTGATCTCCTACGTGTTTGTCATCGGTGCCGCCATGGCCGCTCTGGCCGGTGTGTTGATCACCTTGAACTACGGCACCTTCGACTTCTATGCCGGCTTCATCATCGGCATCAAGGCATTTACCGCAGCGGTACTCGGCGGCATCGGCTCCCTGCCTGGGGCCATGCTCGGCGGGATCATCCTGGGTATTTCCGAGTCGTTGTTCTCGGGGTTGATCAACTCTGACTACAAAGACGTGTTCAGTTTCTCCCTGCTGGTGGTGATTCTGATTTTCCGTCCCCAGGGCCTGCTCGGTCGCCCACTCGTGGCGAAGGTGTAAACATGTCTGCTGCCAAATCGATTGATATCAAGAAAAGTGTGGTCGACACGATCCTCGCCGGGCTGATTTCGCTGATTGTGTTCGGCCCGATCGTCGGCGTGGTCCTCGACGGCTACAGCTTCAACCTGGAACCGGCCCGCGTGGCCTCGCTGGTCGCCATCGTGATGGCCGGCCGCTTCGCCCTGAGCCTGTTCCTGCAAACCCCCAAGGGCCTGAAGATCCTTCAAGGTTTCGAGAGCAGTGGCTCCGGCGTGCACGTACTGCCACCGGACTACAAGTCGCGGCTGCGCTGGATCATCCCGGCGCTGATCGTGATCGCGATCGTGTTCCCGATCTTCGCCAACAAGTATCTGCTGACCGTGGTGATCCTCGGGCTGATTTACGTGTTGCTGGGCCTGGGCCTGAACATCGTGGTCGGCCTGGCCGGCTTGCTCGATCTGGGTTACGTGGCGTTCTACGCCATCGGTGCCTACGGCCTGGCGCTGGGCTATCAATACCTCGGCCTGGGCTTCTGGACGGTGCTGCCGCTGGCGGCAATCTGCGCGGCGCTGGCGGGGTGCATACTTGGCTTCCCGGTGTTGCGCATGCACGGTGACTACCTGGCAATCGTGACCCTGGGATTCGGTGAAATCATCCGCCTGGTGCTCAACAACTGGCTGTCGTTCACCGGTGGCCCGAACGGCATGCCGGTGCCGTCGCCGACTTTCCTGGGCCTGGAGTTCGGGCGCAAGGCGAAGGACGGCGGGATTCCCTTTCACGAGTTCTTCGGCATCGATTACAACCCCAACATCAAGTTCATGTTCATCTACATCGTGCTGTTTTTGGTGGTGCTGGCCGTGCTGTACATCAAGCACCGCCTGACCCGCATGCCGGTGGGCCGCGCCTGGGAAGCCTTGCGCGAAGATGAAATCGCCTGCCGTTCCATGGGCCTGAACCACGTGCTAGTCAAGCTCTCGGCGTTCACCATCGGTGCGTCTACAGCCGGTTTGGCCGGGGTGTTCTTTGCCAGCTACCAGGGCTTCGTCAACCCGTCGTCCTTCACCTTTTTCGAGTCGGCGCTGATCCTGGCCATCGTGGTGTTGGGCGGCATGGGGTCGACGGTGGGCGTGGTGATCGCGGCGTTCGTCTTGACCGTCGCGCCGGAACTGCTGCGCAGCTTCTCCGAATACCGCGTGCTGCTGTTTGGCGTGTTGATGGTGGTGATGATGATCTGGCGACCGCGCGGATTGATCCGCATCAGCCGTACCGGTGTGACCCCACGTAAAGGAGTGGCGCCATGAGCAAGGAAGTCGTCCTTTCCGTTGAACATTTGATGATGCACTTCGGTGGCATCAAAGCCTTGAGCGATGTGAGCCTCAAGGTCGAGCGCAACTCGATCTTCGCCCTGATCGGCCCCAACGGCGCCGGCAAGACCACGGTGTTCAACTGCCTCACCGGCTTCTACAAAGCCAGCGGCGGCAAGATCGAACTCAACGTGCGTGGCAAGCAGACCAATGTGATCCAGCTGCTCGGTGAGCGTTTCCAGCCCATCGACTTTGTTTCGCCGAAAAGCTTCCTCAGCCGCGTCTACTACAAGATGTTCGGTGGCACCCACCTGGTGAACCGCGCCGGCCTGGCCCGGACGTTCCAGAACATTCGCCTGTTCAAGGAAATGTCGGTGCTGGAAAACCTGCTGGTGGCCCAGCACATGTGGGTCAACCGCAACATGCTGGCCGGCATCCTCAACACCAAGGGCTACCGCAAAGCCGAAAGCGACGCCCTCGACCACGCCTTCTACTGGCTGGAAGTGGTGGACCTGGTGGACTGCGCCAACCGCCTGGCCGGTGAGCTTTCCTACGGCCAGCAGCGTCGCCTGGAAATCGCCCGCGCCATGTGCACCCGGCCGCAGATCATCTGCCTGGACGAACCGGCAGCGGGCCTCAACCCTCAGGAAACCGAAGCCCTCAGCGCGATGATTCGCCTGTTGCGCGACGAACACGACCTCACGGTGGTGCTGATCGAACACGACATGGGCATGGTGATGAGTATTTCCGACCACATCGTGGTGCTGGACCACGGCAACGTGATCGCCGAAGGCGGGCCGGACGCGATCCGCAACGACCCGAAAGTGATTGCGGCCTACCTGGGCGCCGACGAAGAGGAGCTGGTATGAGTGCACCTATCCTCGAAATGAAGGACCTGGACGTGTTCTACGGCCCGATCCAGGCCCTGAAAAAAGTCTCGCTGCACATCAACGAAGGCGAAACCGTAAGCCTGATCGGCTCCAACGGCGCGGGTAAATCCACGCTGCTGATGTCGATCTTCGGCCAGCCACGGGCCGAGTCGGGGCAGATCATCTACAACGGCGTCGACATCACCCACAAGTCGTCCCACTACATCGCCTCCAACGGCATTGCGCAGTCGCCGGAAGGGCGGCGGGTGTTCCCCGACATGACCGTCGAGGAAAACCTGCTGATGGGCACCATCCCCATTGGTGACAAGTTCGCCCAGGAAGACATGCAGCGCATGTTCGAGCTGTTCCCACGGCTCAAGGAACGCCGTAACCAGCGGGCCATGACCATGTCCGGTGGCGAGCAGCAAATGCTCGCCATCGCCCGTGCGCTGATGAGCCGGCCCAAGCTGCTGTTGCTGGACGAACCGAGCCTGGGCCTGGCGCCGATTGTGGTGAAGCAGATCTTCGCCACCCTGCGCGAGCTGGCGGCCACCGGCATGACCATCTTCCTGGTGGAGCAGAATGCCAACCACGCGCTGCGCCTGTCGGACCGGGCGTATGTGATGGTCAACGGCGAGATCCGCCTGACCGGCACCGGTAAAGAGCTGCTGGTCAACGAGGAAGTGCGCAACGCCTACCTCGGCGGGCACTGATCTAACCAACGACGCGGACCCTGTAGGAGCCGGCTTTGTGTGGGAGCTGGCTTGCCTGCGATGCAGACACCTCGGTTTGTCAGGGACACCGAGGTGATGCCATCGCAGGCAAGCCAGCTCCCACATGAGGCGGTTCCCACATTCTTTTTTGTGCTATCCACAGACCGTTCTGGAAATTGTGGAAAACAAATCTGGCTCCCCTCCAAAGCGCGACATATAGCCGCCGCAAATCCCTGTTTTGTCACAGTTTTGACTTGTCCCCATCCGCTGTGGAACCGGCTGTGGGTAACGTGGGAGTAGCTGGCTGAAAGCCAATGAATACGTGGCCTGTAGCGCGACGGTTGTTTTTTGATCAGCGGTTTTTTCGTGACCTGCCGAGGGCTTTGTCAACCTGTTTAAAGACACAGGTATATGACCGATTTATGTCCACTCAGCCTGTGGATAAGTCTGTGATTAAACTCTGGAAAGACCTCCGCAGAGGCCGGAATGACTGGCCTGGAGCCATCGCTCGGTTTTCCTCTCGCTCGATGGGCCTACATACGGCCCCGCCCAGGTCAAGCAAAAAACTTTCTAAAACCGCCTGCAAGCCCCGCATACAGGGGCTTCGGGCTTTTTGCACTTGCCCCCAAAGACTGTGGGCGCAGTTGTGGATAACCTGCGTGCATATGGCTGCAGGCCACGTTTTATAAGGCTTTGCGCGACGTGGTTAATAAATGATCAGGCTTGCATGAAGTTATGCGCATAGCGGTTGCCGCAACGGCGGCGTAAGGGCATTCTGCTGGCTGCTTTTTTTCCCGATGCCCGCAAGGAGAACACCATGTCCGACACGCTGTTTATTACTGGCGCAACTTCTGGTTTTGGCGAGGCCTGCGCCCGCCGTTTTGCCGAAGCCGGCTGGAAACTGGTGCTCACTGGCCGTCGTGCCGACCGCCTCAATGCGCTGGTCGAAGAGCTTTCCAGGCAAACCGAAGTCCACGGCCTGGTGGTGGACGTGCGTGACCGCAAGGGCATGGAAGACGCCATCGCCAACCTGCCGCCGTCGTTCGCCAAGCTTCGCGGGCTGATCAACAACGCCGGCCTGGCCGTGGGCACCGACCCTGCGCCCAAGTGCAACCTCGACGATTGGGAAACCATGGTCGACACCAACATCAAGGGCCTGCTGACCACCACCAACCTGCTGTTGCCACGCCTGATCGCCCACGGCCGTGGCGCGGGCATCATCAACCTGGGTTCCATCGCCGGCAACTACCCGTACCCGGGCAGTCACGTGTACGGCGGCTCCAAGGCGTTCGTGAAGCAGTTCTCGCTGAACCTGCGCTGCGACCTGCAGGGTACCGGCGTGCGTGTGACCAATATCGAGCCAGGCCTGTGTGAGAGCGAGTTCTCGTTGGTGCGCTTTGGCGGTGACCAGGCGCGTTACGACGCGACTTATGCGGGTGCCGAGCCGATCCAGCCGCAGGACATTGCCGACACGATCTTCTGGGTCATGAACACCCCGGCGCATGTGAACATCAACCGCCTGGAGCTGATGCCGGTGAGCCAGACTTGGGCGGGATTTGCGATTGAGCGTGGGGCCAAGTAAGGCTTTAGACCGCGCCGCGCCCATCGCAGGCAAGCCAGCTCCCACACTTGGATGTGTGAATACATTCAAATGTGGGAGCTGGCTTGCCTGCGATGGCGTCATATCGGTCAAAAACAGGCCATAAGGTACACTCCCCTCCTGAAAGCCCCTCCGCACTGTGCGGATTTAAGGTTTTGACGGGAGGAAATGTGAGTAACCGAGGTGAGCAGGCACTGCTCAAGCAATCAACGATTCTGATGTTCGCCGTCGCGATCGCCGGGATTGTCACGGGTGTGGTATCTGGCGCCCAATCCATTCTGTTCGACGGCTTTTTCTCGCTGATCGCCACCGCCATCAAGGTGTTGATGCTGATCACGGCCAAGCTGATCGCCAAGAAAAGCAACGAACGCTTCCAGTTCGGCTATTGGCACCTGGAACCCATGGTGCTGCTGATCGAAGGCAGTTTCCTGTTGCTGATCGCCATCTACGCGTTCCTCAACGGTGTGTTCGGCATTATCAATGGCGGGCGCGACATCGAGTTGGGGCTGGTGATCATTTATGCGGCGGTGTTCACCGTTGTGGAGTTCGCCTACTTCTTCTACGTGCGTTATCGCAATCGCACGCTCAAGTCGTCGCTGATCCAGTTCGACAACATCAGCTGGCTGGTGGATGCGATGCTGTCGATCGGCTTGCTGATCAGCTTCCTGGCGGCACTGTTGCTCAAGTCCCAGGGCTATGGCAAGTGGGCGGTGTATGTCGACCCGTTGATCCTGATCCTGCTGGCCCTGAGCATGCTGGCGCCAGCGCTGAAGATCCTGCGCCCGGCCTTGCGCGAGGTGCTGGGGATTGCCCCGGACCAGTTGGACGACAAGGTGCGCGAAGTGATGGAAGCGGCCCAGGCCAAGCATGGTTTCGACGACTACGTGTCCTACGTGCAAAAGCACGGGCGGGCGCGGTTTATCGAGATTCATGTGGTGTTGCCGGCGGATTACCCGGTGGACAACGTCGCGACCCTGGATGGGCTGCGCGAAGAGATATCCACAGGGCTGGGGAAGCCGGATGCGGCACGCTGGTTGACGATCAGTTTTACCGGGGATCGCAAGTGGATTGCGTGATCGGCAGTTAGACCGAGGTGAAGCCATCGCCGGCAAGCCAGCTCCCACAGAGGAATGCGATCAACCTGTAGGAGCCGGCTTGCCGGCGATAGGGCCCTAAAGCTCAGCCCAAATGCTGGATCAACCCCTGATAACAGGTCGCCAAATGATAAGGCGTGGTCGACGGCATATCCCGCCGGCTGACAAGCCCCTGATCATTCAGGCACTCATTCCAACCCTTCTCATGCAAGAACCGCAGTTGCAGCGCCCGTAGCTGGCGCTGCAACACCGCTTCGCTGTTCGGCCGCAAGGTGAGTGCCCGCAGGTACTCGGCCTGGGCCCAAATACGCTGCGTGCCATCGCGCACGGTGCCGTCCAGGGCCAGCATGCCGCTGACGGCTCCGGTCACGTTATCCACACCCTTCTGCTCGGCGTAGGCAAACGCGCGGGTCAATGACGCATGCAGCGGCGTGCCGCGCAGCACGTCGGACGATTCCAACAAAAAGAACCACTCGAACTGGTGGCCCGGTTCAAACCAGTTATCCACAGCGCCCAGCGGTTTTTCCATCATCACGCCCTGCTGGCGGTCGATGAAGCGCTGCTGCATGGCCGTCGCCAAAGACAGCAGGGCCGCTTGCACATGGGCATCGTCACGCACCGCGAGGGTGGCGAGGAAACCTTCGGCCAAGTGCATCAACGGGTTTTGCAACGGGCCGGACTTGAGGGACGACCAGTTGCGTTCCAGCACCGCTTCGTACAGGCCGTCGCCGGTGGCAAAGCGCTGGGCAACCACTTCCAGGGCGGCGTTGAGCACCGATTCCACCAGCGGCTCGCGCACTTTGGCCCAGTAGTGGGCACAGGCGAAGATGATGAAGGCGTGGGTGTAGAGGTCTTTGCGCTTGTCCAGCGGCTTGCCGGCCGGGTCGATGCTGTAGAACCAGCCGCCGTGCTCGGCATCGTGGAAATGCCGTTGCAAGGAGCGGAACAGCGCAGCGGCGCGTTCCTCGGCAAACGCGGCGCCGGGTTCGCCGATCAGGCTGGCGAACAGGTACAACTGCCGGGCGCAGGCCATGGCGCGGTAGCGTTGCGGGGGCAGCGGCTGATGGTCGGCGTCCAGTGCTTCATAGGGCAAGGCCAGGTCGGCATTCCAGCCCGGGCCTTGCCAGAGCGGCACGATCAGGCTGTGGAAGTGCGTGAGCACGGCGTTCAAGGCGGAGTGTGGAGCGGTGGGCATTGGCTGGCGTCGTCACGGCAGGGGTGTAGGCGCGCATGGTAGCAGGGTTGGGTTCTGTGGTGTCTGTGGGACCGCTATCGCAGGCAAGCCAGCTCCCACATTTGATTGGGTTCGCAGATCAAAATGTGGGAGCTGGCTTGCCTGCGATGAGGCCCTGACAGGCGCCGCAAATCAGCCCGCGAGCAACCAAACCCCAGTCGCCGCCGAAGCCGCCCCGGCAATCCGCACCAACGGCGCCGCCGCAGCCGGCAGGAAACGCACCACGCCATAACCAGCGGCGTGCAGCACGGCGGTCGCCCCCACAAACCCGGCCGCATACGCCCAAGGGCTGGACATGTCCGGCAGTTCAAGGCCATGGGCCACGCCGTGGAACAAGGCAAACAATGCAGTCGCCCCGACGGCCACGAACAACGGCGGGCGAACGGCCAAGGCCACCGCCAGGCCCAGCGCGAGCACCGAGGCGGCAATCCCGCTTTCCAGCGCCGGCAGTTCCAGGCCTTCAAAGCCCAGCAGGCCGCCGATCAGCATGGTGCCGACGAACGCACACGGCAGCGCCCAGCGCGCGTTGCCTTTTTGCTGCGCGGCCCACAGGCCGACAGCGACCATGGCCAGCAAGTGATCGATACCGCCCAGAGGGTGGCTGATGCCAGCCACCAGCCCGTTATCGCCATGCCCGGGGTGAGCGAAGGCGAGGGCTGGGGCGAGCAGCAGGGCGGCGGTGGCGAGAAGTTTGTTGAGACCCATGAGCAGGCTCCTTTCAGGGTGGGATCAGGCCGCAGTCAGCAGGCCCTGACGTTCGATAAAGGCGACGATGTCATCCAGGCCGACACCGGTTTTCTGGTTGCTGAACACAAAGGGTTTGCCGTTGCGCATGCGTGTGGTGTCGCTGTTCATCAGCTCCAGCGATGCACCGACCAACGGCGCCAGGTCGATCTTGTTGATCACCAGCAAGTCGGATTTGCAGATACCCGGGCCGCCCTTGCGTGGCAGCTTGTCGCCGGCCGACACATCGATCACGTAGATGGTCAGGTCCGACAGCTCCGGGCTGAAGGTCGCCGACAGGTTGTCGCCACCGGACTCCACCAGGATCAGATCCAGGCCGGGAAAGCGCCGGTTGAGCTGGTCCACGGCTTCCAGGTTGATCGATGCATCCTCGCGGATCGCGGTGTGCGGGCAGCCACCGGTTTCCACACCGATGATGCGCTCGGGCGCCAGGGCCTGGTTGCGCACCAAAAAGTCAGCGTCTTCACGGGTATAGATGTCGTTGGTGACCACGGCCAGGTTGTAGCGGTCACGCAGGGCCAGGCACAGCGCCAGGGTCAGCGCGGTTTTGCCGGAGCCCACCGGGCCGCCGATGCCGACGCGCAGGGGTTGTGTGTTCATGTGCTTCTCCAAGGTAATGGGGCTCTAGGAACGAAACAGGCGGCTGTACTGGCGCTCATGGGCCATGCACGCCAGGGACAGGCCGAATGCAGCACTGCCGATGTGGTTGAGATCGATGCGGCTGGCGTCCTGCTGGGCTTGCTGCAACAAGGGCAGCAGCTCACTGGTCAGGCGCTGCGCCGCTTGTTGGCCCAGGGGCAGGGTTTTCATCAATACGGCCAACTGGTTTTCCAGCCAGCTCCACAGCCACGCGGCCAAGGCGTCATCGGGGCTGATGTGCCAGGCGCGGGCGGCCAGGGCCCAGCCGAGCGCCAGGTGCGGTTCGGCCTGTTGTTCAAGAAAGTGGCGTGCGGCGGCGTCGAGTTCGGGCAAGCCATTCAATAACTGCTGCAGGGAGTAGCCCATTTGGCGACTCTCTTGATACAGCTCGCGGGTCTCACGGCTGGCGCGGTGTTCCTCGCATAACTGCGCCAGACGCGGCCAGTCCTGCTCGGCGGCGGCGCGGCAATGGGCGAGCAGCAGCGGCGCTTCGAAACGGGCCAGGTTGAGCAGCAATTGGTCGCTGATCCAGCGCCGGGCGCTGGCTGCTTCATTGACGCGGCCGTTCTCCACGGCCATCTCCAGGCCCTGGGAATAGCTGTAGCCGCCAATCGGCAGTTGCGGGCTGGCCAGGCGCAGCAGCGCCCATGCTGGGTTCATAGGCGTACGCCGAACTGGTGCAGCTTGGGCGGGTAGTTGAAGTCTTCATCGCCATGGCGCGAATGGTGGTGGCCGCCCCCATAGGCGCCGTGTTCCGGCTGGAACGGTGCCTCGATGGTTTCAGTGGTGGCGCCCAGTTGTTCGAGCATGGCCTTGAGCACGTAATCGTCGAGCAGGCGCAGCCAGCCGTCGCCGACTTGCAGGGCCACATGCCGGTTGCCGAGGTGATAGGCGGCGCGGGTCAGTTCAAAGGCGCTGCTGCAGGTGACGTGCAGCAGTTGTTCAGGGCGTGCGCACACGCGTACGACACGTCCGTCTTCTGCTTGTAGGAATTCGCCATCGTGCAGCGGTGGCTGGCCGCGCTCCAGGAACAGGCCGACGTCTTCACCTTCGGAACTGAAACAGCGCAGGCGGCTTTTGCTGCGGGCTTCGAAATTCAGCAGCAGTTCGGCGGCCCAGAGGGCTTGGGGGGCGATTCGGCGGTGGATCACCAGCATCAGGAAGCTTCCAGCTAAGAGCGATGAAAGAGCTAGAGCAAGGGCCTTGCCAATCACGCCGGGGAGTGGGAATTCCCTGTAGGCAGGCACGGACGTGCCACCCAATAGGGCGTCGATCCATTGGTTGAGTGTTTCAAAATGGTGCGTGCCTGGATTTATAGCACCGGATCCGGGCGTTTTGCGTTGAGAACGGCTCTGCGCTGCATGAAGTTTCTTTCATCTATTTCGCGCTGGTGTTTTTTCGGATTTGTCCTACGCGGTATGGGGATTTGCCGTTCGTGCCGTTACGCGGGGGTTCTTTAGGCTTTGCGCCGTGTTTAATCCACTGCGACGTTCATCATGTTTCGATCAATTTTGTGTTTAGTCATTGTCAGTCTGTCTTTCTTCACGGCCTCGGCCTCGGCCAATGTTCAACCCCGTGCCGCGTTCGGCGCTTCACTGCAGGGCATAAAGCCCACCTCCATCGACGACGTCATCGATCGTGCCCACGAGTTATTGGGTACGCCGTATAAATGGGGCGGGACGTCGGCAGAGCAGGGTTTCGATTGCAGCAGCCTGCTGGTCTATCTGTTCAAAACTGAAGCCAACATCCAGATCCCGCGCACGACGGCGGCCATGCACCGTTCAACGGCGCAGACCATCAAGCGTGAGGCGCTCAAGCCCGGGGACGCGGTGTTCTTCAAGGGCAACGGGCGTGGCCAGGTCAGCCATGTTGGCCTTTATATCGGGGCGGGCAAGTTCATTCATTCGCCGCGCACGGGCAAAAACGTGCGTATCGATTCGTTAAGCAATAGTTACTGGAACAAGCACTACACCACCGCCAAACGCTTTCACACGTCGGGATGACCTTTTTACTCGGTGCTGCCCAGGCCTTGCCAATGCTTGAGGCCGATAAAGATAAAGCGCAGTTGCTGGGTGATTTTCGCCTGGGGCGTGAGGTGGGCCGGCAGGGCCTGGGCCGGAGGGTCGATGATGTCCGGCAGGGTGGCGAACACACTCTTGACGATCAAGTCGGCCATCACATGCAAGCCTTCGGCATCCAGGTGCTGGAGTTTGGGCATCAACGTGAGGTCGGCCGCCAGGTCGCGGGTGATGTCTTCACGCAACGCACCGATGGCCTGGCGCACGGCCAGGCAGCCACCGTATTGCTCGCGGGCGAGGAACAAAAATTGGGAGCGGTTGGCCGAGACCACGTCGAGGAAGATCCGCACGGACGCATCGATGATCCCGCCCATCACGAATTCGTTATGACGCACCAGGCGAATGGTTGCGCGGAAGGTCTGGCCGACTTCACTGACCAGCACAAGCCCGAGCTGGTCCATGTCGTCAAAGTGGCGGTAGAACCCGGTGGGCACGATGCCCGCGGTCTTTGCTACTTCACGCAGGCTCAAACTGCCAAACCCACGGCCACACTCCATCAGATGGCGGGCTGCGTCCATCAAGGCAAGGCGGGTCTGTTGCTTCTGTTCGGCGCGGGGCAGCATGGCGAGCGGGCTTTGTCGGCAAGTACAGCGACGCACTCTAGCAAAACCGCTTTACCGGCGTCGAACTTGGCGGGGGTGGTGCGAGGCGTGATCTATAGAAAAGCAAAAGCCCGATCGGCAGATCGGGCTTTTTTCTGGGCCACCACGGGCTTAGCTCTGAGCTTGATGCAGTTCTTGCAGGCGGTCTGCACCACCTTCGGCAACGCCATCGGTGTAAGCGCGTTTGTTGGCTTGTTCAGCACCGCCTTCAACCAGGCCTTTCTGTTCCAGGCGATCACGGCCACCTTCAGCGACGCCTTCGGTGTAGGCACGTTTGTTGGCGTGTTCCGAACCGTTTTCAGCAACACCTTTGGCGTAGTCGCGGTTCTCTTCTTCTTGCGAACCGCTGCGAGCCAGGGTCTGGCTGGACTGAACGGCTTGCGCTTTGTTCTGTGGGGTGGCCTGTTCGGCGGCTGGCAGGGCAAAGGCACTGGAGGCCAGGACAGACAGCAGGACGGTAGCGAGTACTTGGCGTTTCATGATGGTTGCTCCTTGGGAGGGCGATAAAGTGGGTACAGGGCTAATGCTACTCTCGATAAGTCGATATAAAAGTTCATAAACACAATGGTAATAATCAACAGAATTGATTGTTCCCGGCAGAGGCTCTAGAACGCGCCTCTCAAGCCCGCGGTTTTGCACCGTGGTGGGTATTTTCGACACGACCCTGGGTAACAATGGTGCGCCGTCGATGCTGGAAACTGTCCGTTCGATCAGAAAACTGGCTTTTTGCGACTAAAACGGTGATCCGGTTAAACCCCCGCGCCGTTTGCCAGTCGTAGCCTTATGAGCTGTAGTTCAGCTAGTCGTATTCAGGAGTCATGTGCAATGACGCGCACTCGTAAAATCGTTGTCTGGAGCTGCGCCAGCTTCGCTCTGTTAATCGCTGCGCTGGTGTTGGTCCTGGTGTTTTTCGATTGGAACCGCATCAAGCCGCCGCTCAATGCCAAAGTCTCCGAAGAGCTGCATCGACCGTTTGCCATCAATGGCAACCTGGCGGTGGTGTGGGCGCGTGAGCCGGATCAAGGCGGCTGGCGTGCCTGGGTGCCGTGGCCCCATGTGATTGCCGAAGACCTGACCTTGGGCAACCCCGACTGGTCGAAGAAACCGCAGATGGTCACCCTCAAGCGTGTGGAATTGCGCATCTCGCCGCTGGCGTTATTGGCCCAGCGTGTAGTGATCCCGCGCATCGACCTCACTGAGCCGAGCGCCGACCTGCAACGCTTGGCCGATGGCCGTGCCAACTGGACCTTCACGTTCGACCCCAAAGACCCGAATGCCGAACCGTCGAGTTGGGTGGTGGACATCGGTGCCATCGGCTTCGATAAAGGCCATGTGACCCTCGACGACCAGACCCTCAAGACGCAGTTGGATGTCACCATCGATCTGCTGGGCAAACCGATTCCGTTTGGTGAAATCGTCGGCGCCGCCGATGCCAAGAAGGCCCAGGACAAAGGATCAACCCCCCAGGACTATGCGTTCGGCCTCAAGGTCAAAGGCCAGTACCACGGCCAGAAGCTCGACGGCACGGGCAAGATCGGCGGCCTGCTCGCCTTGCAGGACGCGGCCAAGCCGTTCCCGTTGCAGGCCCAGGTGAAAATCGCCGACACCAGCATTGCCTTGGCCGGTACGCTGACCGACCCCCTTAACCTCGGCGCCCTCGACCTGCGCCTGAAACTGTCCGGTAGCAGCCTGGGCAACCTTTACCCGCTCACCGGCGTCACCTTGCCGGATTCGCCGGCGTATTCCACCGACGGCCACTTGATTGCCAAGCTACATGAAGCCAACGGCGCCTCGTTCACCTACGAGAACTTCAACGGCAAGATCGGCAGCAGCGATATCCATGGCAACCTCGGCTACGTCGCCAGCCAGCCACGGCCCAAGCTCACGGGCTCGCTGGTGTCCAACCAACTGTTGATGACCGACCTGGCTCCGCTGATCGGCGCCGATTCCAACGCCAAGCAAAAGGCCCGTGGTGGCGAAAGCAAACAACCCGCGACCAAAGTGCTGCCGGTGGAAGAATTCCGTACCGAGCGCTGGCGCGACATGGATGCCGATGTGGAATTCACCGGCAAGCGCATCGTGCAGAGCGCCGAATTGCCGTTCACTGACCTCTATACGCACCTGGTGCTCAACGATGGTGAACTGAGCCTTGAGCCCCTGCGCTTTGGCGTGGCCGGTGGCAAGCTGGATGCGCAGATTCGCCTGAACGGCCGCACCACGCCGATGGAAGGTCGCGCCAAACTCACCGCGCGCAACTTCAAGCTCAAGCAACTGTTCCCGACGTTCGAACCGATGAAAACCAGCTTTGGTGAGCTCAATGGCGACGCGGACATTGCCGGGCGTGGCAACTCCGTTGCAGCGCTGCTGGGCAGCTCCGACGGCAACCTCAAGATGCTGATCAATGACGGCGCCATCAGCCGTGGCCTGATGGAAATTGCCGGGCTCAACGTGGGCAACTACGTGGTCGGTCGCCTGTTTGGTGACAAGGAAGTGAAGATCAACTGCGCAGCGGCGGACTTCGGCATCAAGACCGGCCTGGCGACCACTCGCCTGTTTGTGTTCGATACCGAGAACGCGATCATCTACATCGACGGCACCGCGAACATGGCCACCGAGCAACTGGACCTGACCATCACGCCGGAGTCCAAGGGCTTTCGCATGTTCTCGTTACGTTCGCCGCTGTACGTCAACGGGCCGTTCATCAAGCCCAATGCTGGCGTGAAAGCCGTACCGCTGATGCTGCGTGGCGCGGGGATGGTGGCGCTGGGTGTGATCGTCGGGCCTGCGGCCGGGCTGCTGGCGCTGGTGGCGCCGAGTGGTGATGTGCCCAACCAGTGCGCGCCGCTGTTGCAGCAGATGAAGGAAGGCAAGGCGCCGAAAACGGTGAAGGGCTAACTGACTAAACCGCAACCAAAAATGTGGGAGCTGGCTTGCCTGCGATAGCGCTGTAACAGTCAACAGATGCGTTGACGGTTGGATAGCTATCGCGGGCAAGCCCGCTCCCACATTGGGTTCAGAGGTGTTGCGGTTTACAGGTC
The DNA here is from genome assembly GCF_059418405.1 of Pseudomonas sp. GW821-FHT09A09. Taxonomy (NCBI): domain Bacteria; kingdom Pseudomonadati; phylum Pseudomonadota; class Gammaproteobacteria; order Pseudomonadales; family Pseudomonadaceae; genus Pseudomonas; species Pseudomonas sp. GW821-FHT09A09. The sequence continues at coordinate 25,707 of NZ_JBWKPU010000018.1, read as the reverse complement.
TTGCAGAATGTCCGCCATGTCGTCGGCGTGCTCTTCTTCCTGGGCCAGGATTTCTTCGAACAGGCGGCGGGTGGTTGGGTCTTTGTCGCCGATGTATTGGATGATCTCGCGGTAGCTGTCCACCGCGATGCGCTCAGCCACCAGGTCTTCGTAGACCATTTCCTTGAGGTCCTTGCCCGCGACGTACTGCGCGTGGGAGTGCTTGGACAGCAGGTCCGGGTTGAACTCCGGCTCGCCGCCCAGTTGCACGATGCGTTCGGCCAGTTTGTCGGCATGCTCGGCTTCCTGGGTGGCGTGCTCCAGGAATTCGCTGGCGGCCACGCTGGCCTTGAGGCCGTTGGCCATGAAGTAGTGGCGCTTGTAGCGCAGCACGCAGACCAGCTCAGTGGCCAGCGACTCGTTGAGCAAGCGGAGGATTTCTTCGCGGTCGGCGTCATAGCCTTCAGTGACGGCGCCGTTTTCGACGTGCTGGCGGGCGCGGCTGCGCAGGGTGGCAACGTCGGTCAAGTGTGCTTCAGTCATCTCAATCTCCTGGTGCTAATCCGGTTTTACGCCACGCTCTGTTGGCGTGATCGCTCCAAGTTGTGAGTGTTGGCTGAAGCAAAAAGTTTTATCGGATTTCAAAGGGCATGGCCGGACAGCTTTGCCTCCGCCTGCACCCACTGGAAAAACGCACGCACCGGCGGATGACGCTCACGCCCCGGCACGCACAGGGCGCTGTAGCCGGCGCCGTCGACGTGGACCTGCGGCTTGTAGGGCGCCAGCAAACCGGTGGCAACACTCTCCGACACCAGGATGTTGCTCGCCAGCACCAACCCCTGGCCGGCAATGGCCGCCTGCAACGCGTAATGCTCCTCGTCGTATTCGCGCAGCAAGGCCGTGTGAGCCAGCCATGTCTCGCCTGATTTCTCACACCAAGCCTGCCAGCCCAAGGCGTACAGCTCAGAGTTGTGCCAGCGCACGCTGATCAGCGTCGGCACCTGGCTGCTCGCCCGTGCGACCTGTTCGGGGGCGCCGTACACCGCAAAGCGCTCATCGAACAGGCACTCGCCGTACAGGTGCGGGTAGTCGCCTAGGCTGTAGCGAATTACCAGGTCGACGCTGGCGTCCTGTTGCAGGTCGACCACGTCGCACTGGGTGTCCAGGCGCAGGCTGATGTCGGGGTGGGCAGCATAAAAACGCCCCAGCCGGGGTACCAGCCACAACGCGGCAAACGCCGGAGTGGTGGAGACGGTGAGCTGCCCGGCGCTGCGTTGCGGGCGCAACGTGTCGAGGCTATGGGCGACGTCCAGCAAGGCGCCGTGCGCGCTGCGAAACAGCCGCTCACCGCCCTCGGTAAGGCGTACCTGGCGTGGCAGGCGCTCGAACAACGGCACGCCCAGCCAGGTTTCCAGGCTGCGAATCTGGTGGGACACCGCCGTGGGCGTCACCGACAGCTCCAGGGCGGCCGCCTTGAAGCTCAATAGTCGCGCTGCCGATTCAAAAGTGCGCAGAGCGGTGAGGGGCAGTGAGGCAAACATCGGGGCTCCATGGATGAAATAAACTCATCCGGATTAACTATTGCTCATTTGTCGGGCCGTGCGCTCATCACTAGATTTGCGAGCAAGAGCGGTGGCCAGTCAGGTCGCCAGAGTCTAACTCGTGAAGGTGATACAGATGAAAAAAATGCTAGTAATTCACGCCAGCCCGCGTGGCGAACGTTCCCACTCCCGACGCTTGGCCGAGTCGTTTCTCGATGCCTGGCAGGCTGGCAACCCGGGTGCACAAGTGACCCGTCGCGAAGTCGGCCGGGCGTTTATCCCCCATGTGACAGAGGCCTTCGTGGCGGCCAATTTCTATCCCGAACCGCAGGCGTTGCCGAAGGTAATGAAGGCCGACCTGCAGTTGAGTGACGAACTGGTGGGCGAGTTGATCGAGCACGAACTGCTGGTGATTTCGATGCCCCTCTACAACTTCGGCGTGCCCAGTGGCCTCAAGGCCTGGATCGATCAGATCGTGCGCATGGGCCTGACCTTCAACATCACCCAGGACAGCAACGGTATCGCCCAGTATGAAGGGCTGTTGAAGGGTAAAAAGGCGCTGATCATCACCAGTCGCGGTGGCAGCGGGTTCGGCCCGGGTGGCGAGTTCGAGTGGATGAACCATGCCGACCCGCACCTGCGCACGGCGTTGGGCTATATCGGTATCGACGATATCAGCGTGATTGCCGCCGAGGGTGAAGAGTCGGACAAAAGTGTATTCAAGCGCTCCTACGACGAAGCCGAGCGCCAATTGCACGATTTCGCCGGGCGCTTTTAAGGTGTCATGAGTCTGTCACCGGGTGGTCATGTCGATTTATGAAACGCTGGTCTAGGATGGGTTCATCGCCTTCCCTATCAGGACCCCTGTGCCATGCCGCACTCCCTTGCCACGCGTTATCCCCTAGTGCTGGTGCCCGGCATGCTGGGGTTCGTGCGCCTGGGGTGGTTTCCCTACTGGTATGGCATCGTCCCTGCGCTGCGCAACGGTGGCGCACAGGTCTTCCCGGTGCAGGTGGCGCCGCTGGATTCCAGTGAGGTGCGTGGCGAGCAATTGCTGGTGCAGATCGAGCGGATCCGCCGCGAAACCGGTGCCGACAAGGTCAACCTGATTGGCCACAGCCAGGGCTCGCTCACCGCCCGTTACGCGGCGGCCAAGCGCCCGGAATGGGTGGCGTCGGTCACCTCGGTGGCGGGGCCCAACCATGGGTCGGAACTGGCAGACCATATCCACACCCATTACCCCGCCGACAGCGTGAAAGGGCGCCTCATGAGTGCGCTGTTTCACTTGGTGGCCGGGGTGATGAGCCTGTTGGAAACCGGTTATCGGGGGCCGCGTTTCAAGGCCGACTTGCACGCCTCCCACCTGTCCCTGACCAGCGCGGGTGTGGCGCTGTTCAACCGCCAGTACCCACAAGGTTTGCCGCAGACCTGGGGCGGGCAGGGCGCAGAAGAGGTCAATGGCGTTCGCTACTACTCGTGGTCTGGCACCTTGCAGCCGGGCAAGACCGATCGCGGGCGCAACCTGCTGGACGGCACGAACCGCAGCTGCCGCTTGTTTGCCCGAAGCTTTGTGCGGGAAAAGGGCCAGTGCGATGGCATGGTGGGACGCTACAGCTCACACTTGGGGTTGGTGATTGGCGACGACTACGCGCTGGACCACTTCGACATCGTTAACCAATCGATGGGCTTGGTTGGGAAGGGGGCTGAGCCGATTCGGTTGTTTGTCGAGCATGCACAGCGGTTGAAAGCCGCGGGGGTTTAGTCGAGAGACCGCGTTATCGTTCATCGCCGGCAAGCCGGCTCCTACAGGGGAACGCATTCCAAATGTAGGAGCCGGCTTGCCGGCGATAGCGCCGGATCAGGCAACACCAACCTCGCGGCGCACCGGCGTCGTCCAACGCTCCGACAAAATCACCCCACCCAAGGTCAGCAAACCGCCGACCAAGTGATACATCGCCAATTGCTCCTTCAACACCACCGCCGCAATCAACGCGGTGATCAGCGGCAGCAGGTTGAAAAACAGCGTGGTACGGCTCGGCCCGAGCGTCTTCACCGAGTGCATCCACGCCAGCGGCGCCAACATCGAGGCGAGCAAGCAGGCGTACAGCACCAGCGGGATGTTCGCCCAGCCCAGGCCCGCTTTTGTCGAGAACAGGAACAGCGGAAACAACACCACCACGGCCACCAGGATCTGCAAGTACAGCAGCACCAGGGGCGGCAGGCGCAGGTGCCACTTTTTCAGCAAGGTGCTGTAGACCGCGTAGGCCAGGGTGGCGACCAACATCATCGCGTCCCCCAGGTTGACCCCGTGTTGCAACAGCGCGCCCAGGCTACCGGCCGAGACCACCACCACCACGCCGGCGAAGGACAGCACGGCACCGGTCAGCGCGCCAAAGGTGAGGCGCTGGCCGAGGCTGATGATCGCGGCCGTCAGCGCCATCAACGGCATCAGCGACAGGATGATGCCCATGTTGGTCGCCGTGGTGACCGTCGCCGCGTAGTACGCCAGGCTTTGGTACACCGCCATGCCGAGTACGCCGAGGATGAAAATCTTGCCCAGGTTCGGGCGGATCTGCGCCCAGTTGGCGATCACCGGCTTGAGCATGAACGGCGTGAACAGCAGCGCCGCCAGCAGCCAGCGGTAAAAGCCGATCTCGGCGGGGAAAATCGAGCCCACGGCGAGTTTGTTGACCACGGTGTTGCCGGCCCAGATAAAGATGGCCAGCAGGGGATACGCGTATTGCATCGAAAGAAACCAGATAGGTTGGTGAGGCAGGATTATCCCTTGTCTGGATCGCAGCCTATACTGCGAACCAGCCAACCGACCTCTGTATCCAGACAACATGCCCAGACACACCGTCCGCCTCGCGGATTTCCCCAGCCTGCCGAGTCCGGTCTACTTCCGTTATTCCGAGTTTGCCCCCGACACCGAGTGCACGCCGCACCGGCATTTCTGGGGTTCGCTGGACTATTCGGCCAGCGGCGTGATGCGCATGGAGGTGGCGGGCAGCCGGTTTATGTCGCCGCCGCAGTACGCCGTGTGGATCCCGCCGGATACCGAACACAGCTCCTACAACGCCCAGGCGATTGTCTACCGCTCCGTGGGCCTGGCGCCGGAGCTGTGCGAGCACCTGCCACAGGTGCCCTGCACCCTGGCCGTCAGTGAGATCCTCAAGGCCATCCTCAGTGACTTTGCCCGGCGCGACGTCAACATCCCGCGGACCGAGGCTGATATTCGCCTGGCCCAGGTGCTGGTGGACCAGCTCAAGCAGGCGCCGGTCCACGATTGCTTCCTGCCCTACGCCCGCCACCCTGGAGTCTTGGGTGTGCTGGAGGGCATGCAGGCCGATCCGGGTGACAACCGCCCCCTGGCGCAATGGGCCGAGCAGGTGCACGTGAGCGAGCGCACCCTGGCCCGGCAATTTGTGCGGGAGGTGGGCATGAGTTTTGGCGAGTGGCGCCAGCGCCTGCGTTACCTGGCAGCGATTGACGCGCTGGGCAGCGAACGCAGCGTGCAGCATGTGGCGTTTGACCTGGGCTACAGCACCGCGTCGGCGTTTATTGCGATGTTCCAGCGCCACGCCGGTTGCACCCCCGAGCAGTACCGTCGGTCGAATATCCGCGCCCGCTGAAGATGTAACAGGCTTTGACTACACTGCTGGGTAGGCCGCGCCCCTTCGGTGCGGTAACAGGGAGAAAACTCCATGAAGATGCTGCGTATTCCGCTGTTGATGATGGGCCTGCTGCTGTGTTCCCAGGGTTTTGCCGCGACCGCCCAGCAAAATAAGATGACCACCTGCAACGCCGACGCCACCACCAAGGCCTTGAAAGGCGATGAGCGCAAAGCCTTCATGAGCACCTGCCTGAAGGCAACCCCGGCCGCCAACGACGCCAAGACCCTGACGCCGCAACAGCAGAAGATGAAAGACTGCAATGCGTCGGCGAAAACCAAGGCGCTGACTGGCGATGCGCGCAAGACATTTATGAGTACGTGTCTAAAAGGCTGATTAAATTTGCCCAGGCGCTGGCGTTCAATGTGGGAGCTGGCTTGCCTGCGATAGCCTCGCCTCGGTCTGACTGAGGCACCGAGTTGCCTGCATCGCAGGCAAGCCAGCTCCCACACTTGATCGCATTCGCAACCAACCCACTCGCTTGATTCCTTCAAGGCTGGCAGACTGCCAATCCTTTAAAGCCGTTCGTTTTGAGGCTGTATGCCAACGTTTTCTCAGCGTCACGTGATATTGCTGGCCAGCTACATCATCATTTTCGGCGGACTGCTGCTGGTACTGCCGCTCAAGTTGCTGCCCAGCCTGCTGGCCGGCCTGCTGGTTTTTGAACTGGTCAATATGCTCACCCCCCAACTGCAACGGCTGATCGAAGGCCGGCGTGCGCGTTGGCTGGCGGTGGCCTTGCTCGGCACCTTGATCGTCAGCGTGCTGACCCTGATCTTTGCCGGCGCCATCAGCTTCTTGCTCCACGAAGCGGAAAACCCCGGGGCCTCCCTCGACAAATTCATGGGCGTGGTCGACCGCGCGCGCGGCCAGCTGCCGCCGTTCCTCGACGCCTACCTGCCGGCCAGCGCTGCCGAGTTCCGCGTGGCCATCGGCGATTGGTTGAGCAAGCACCTGAGCGAGCTGCAACTGGTGGGCAAAGATGCCGCCCACATGTTCGTCACCCTGCTGATCGGCATGGTGCTCGGCGCGATCATCGCCCTGCAGCGCGTGCCCGACCTGACCAAGCGCAAACCCCTGGCCGCCGCACTGTTCGACCGCCTGCACCTGCTGGTCCAGGCCTTTCGCAACATTGTCTTCGCCCAGATCAAGATCGCCGCGCTGAACACCGCCTTCACCGCGATCTTCCTCGCGGTGGTGCTGCCGTTGTGCGGAATCCACCTGCCGCTGACCAAAACCCTGATCGTACTGACCTTCCTGCTCGGCCTGCTGCCGGTGATCGGCAACCTGATGTCCAACACACTGATCACCATCGTCGCGCTGTCGCTGTCGATCTGGGTGGCGGTGGCGGCGTTGGGCTATTTGATCGTGATCCACAAGATCGAGTACTTCCTCAACGCGCGCATCGTGGGCGGGCAGATCAGTGCCAAATCGTGGGAATTGCTGCTGGCGATGCTGGTATTCGAGGCGGCATTCGGCCTGCCTGGCGTAGTGGCGGGGCCGATTTATTATGCGTATCTCAAGAGCGAGCTGAAGCTCGGCGGGATGGTTTGACGCGATAACGGAAGCGCTTTTGCTTCGTGGACTTTAAAGGGACTTAGAGGGAAGTAGACAGTGAGCGACAACATCTACGCGCCGCCAACGGCGCAGTTGAGCGATAGGGTAAAGGCATCGCCTGAGTTTTACGTCATCTCCAAAAAGAAGCTGCTGATTCTCAGCCTGCTCAGTTTTGGGCTGTACACCTATATCTGGTCGTATAAAAACTGGCGCCTGTACAAGGACTTCCACCAGGTGGATATCTGGCCGCTGGCCCGGGCCATTTTCTTTTTTTTCTTCATGCATCAGTTATATCGACGGGCCGATGATCGCGTGGCCCGCAGCGGTCGCAAATTCGATTTTGACTTCGAACAATGGGCGACCGTGTTCGTGGTGGTCACCTTAGGTTCCAGGTTTTTCGGAGCGGCCGCGAGGCGGATCGATCGCTGGGAGGCCTACGAGCCCCTGACGATTCTGGCGGTGCCGCTGTGTGCCTATATCCTCCAGCAAGCCCAAGGCCTGATCAATTTCGCGGCAGATGATCCAGAAGGCTTGAGCAACGACCGTTTCACGCTGTGGAACTACTTGGTGATCGTGCCGGGCGTGGTCATGTGGTGCCTGACGTTGGTTGGGCTTTGGGCCATCTACTTTGAGGGGAAGGTCTGAGGCTGGACTACCGCCATCGCCGGCAAGCCGGCTCCTACAGGTTTACGCAAACCCTTGTAGGAGCCGGCTTGCCGGCGATCGCGATTTCACTGGCGCGAAGCCTCAGTAGCCGTACCGCTTACTGGCCTCAATCGCCAGACCACTGCCGATACTGCCAAAGATATTGCCTTCCACATGCCGCGCATTCGGCAGCATCGCCGAGATGCTGTGGCGCAGCGCCGGGATCCCGCTGGAGCCGCCGGTAAAGAACACCGTGTCCACCTGCGCCACGCTCACCGAAGCGTCGTTGAGCAATTGCGTCACGCTGCCACGCACGCGCTCCAGCAGGCCGTCGATGGAGGATTCGAACAACGCCCGGCTCAAGTTCACGCTCAAGCCCGCTTCGATACGGTCCAACGCCACGTGGCGGTTTTCTTCGTGGGTCAGCTGGATCTTGGTCTCTTCCACTTCCATCGCCAGCCAGTGCCCGGCGCGCTGTTCGATCAACTTGAACAGGCGGTCGATGCCACCGGTGTCTTCGATGTCGTAGCGCATGCTGCCCAGGGCCAGCTGGGATTTCTGCGAGTACACCGAGTTGATGGTGTGCCAGGTGGCCAGGTTCATGTGGTGGCTGGTGGGCATGTAGGCGCCACTCTTCATGCGGCTGCCGTAGCCGAACAGCGGCATCATGCCGTTGAGCGAGAGCTGCTTGTCGAAGTCGGTCCCGCCGATGTGCACACCGCCGGTGGCGAGGATGTCGTCGTGGCGGTTGTCGTTGTGGCGACGGTCCGGCGACAGGCGCACCAGGGAGAAGTCCGACGTACCACCGCCGATGTCGACGATCAGTACCAGCTCTTCTTTCTCGATGGTGGACTCGTAGTCGAATGCGGCCGCGATCGGTTCGTACTGGAACGAGATGTCCTTGAAACCGATCTTGCGCGCCACGTCCACCAGGGTGTTCTCGGCTTCCTGGTCGGCCAGCGGGTCGTCATCGACGAAAAACACCGGGCGGCCCAGCACCACTTCTTCGAACTCGCGGCCGGCGGTGGCTTCGGCACGGCTCTTGAGTTGGCCGATAAACAGCGCCAGCAGGTCGGTAAATGGCATCGCTGTGCCCAGTACGCTGGTGTCGTGCTTGATCAGCTTGGAACCCAGCAGGCTCTTGAGCGAGCGCATCAAGCGGCCTTCGTAGTTTTCCAGGTACTCGTGCAGTGCCAGGCGACCGTACACCGGGCGGCGCTCTTCGAAGTTGAAGAACACCACCGACGGCAAGGTGATCTTGTCGTCCTCCAGCGCCAGGAGTGTTTCCATGCCGGGGCGGATCCAGCCGACGGTGGAGTTGGACGTGCCAAAGTCGATACCGCAGGCACGGGCTGGGGATGGGTTTTCCATGACAATCAGGTTCCGGTTGAAAAACGGCCGCGCAGTGTATGCCAGTCGAAGGCGGATGCGTAGGCCGACCATCCGTTAAATCACGCTTGAAACTGCACGATTCGCCCCCACATCGGGTACATACGGCAAGCGCCGATAACACTTTGACGCACCCCCAGGCCACATCACTCAACAGGTGCAATGCAGCGCACGTTGTGCCCCGGGCTGTGCGATCTCGATTAAGGATGGTGAACCGCCGATGGATTTCAAAGACTACTACAAGATTCTGGGTGTCGAGCCGACGGCTGACGACAAGGAAATCAAGGCCGCGTACCGCAAGCTCGCGCGCAAATACCACCCGGATGTGAGCAAGGAAAAAGACGCCGAAGCCAAGTTCAAGGACGCGTCCGAAGCCTACGAAGCGCTCAAGAGCGCCGACAAGCGCGCCGAGTACGACGAGCTGCGCAAATACGGCCAGCATGGCCAGCCGTTCCAGGGGCCGCCGGGCTGGCAGAGCCGTGGCGGTTTTGGCGGCGGTGGCGGCGGAGAGGACTTCTCGGACTTCTTCAGTTCGATCTTCGGCTCCCGTGGCGACGGCTTTGGTGGCGGCCAACGTCGCCCGGCCGGGCGCAAGGGCCAGGACGTGGAGATGCAACTGACCGTGTCCCTTGAGGAGACGTTGTCAGCCGAGTCCAAGCAGATCAGCTTCCAGGTGCCGCAGTACGACGCCTCGGGCCGGCATGTGACCAACACCACCAAGAGCCTGAACGTGAAGATCCCCGCCGGCGTGGCCGACGGTGAGCGCATCCGCCTCAAGGCACAGGGCGCGCCAGGTATTGGTGGCGGCGCCAATGGCGACCTGTACCTGATCATCAAGTTTGCGCCGCATTCGAAGTTCGACGTCGAAGGCGAAAACCTGGTGATCACCCTGCCGCTGGCGCCGTGGGAGCTGGCGCTGGGCGCCGAAGTGGCGGTGCCGACCCTGACCGGCAAGATCAACCTCAAGGTGCCTGCCGGCAGCCAGAACGGCCAGCGCATGCGTGCCAAGGGCCATGGTTTGCTGAACAAGGCCGGGGAGCGTGGTTTCCTCTACGTGCAACTCAAGGCGGTCATGCCCAAGCAGGCCGATGACGAGACCATTGCGCTGTGGCAGGAACTGGCGAAAAAGGCTGCGTTCAACCCTCGGGAAAACTTTTGATCACACGGCTCGGTAACTAACTACCGCTGAGCGCTCTCGCGGGCATGGTGTGCTGACTCTCTATTTCACAGGAGAGGCACCATGCCCGTTACCCCAGAACTCCCCCCCGCGTCCCTCAGCCTGCATGCTCCGCTGATCGAACAATCCCTGCCCGGCTGGGTCACCCAGGCCACGCCGCAACGACGTGAGGCGCTCAAGCAAAGTCCAGCGTCCGTTCCCGACTGGTATCGCCAAGCCTCCCCCGCGCAACGTCAGGCGCTCAATGATGCCGCCGTCGCCAGTTTCACTGCCCAGACCCAACTGGATCAGGCCGTGGCGACCCTGCAAGACATCGACAGCTTCGCCGAGCCCTTACTGGTCAAGGCACTGCAAGACCAGTTCAACGTGCAGCTGGATGTGCACAAGACGCTGCTGCGGCTGGTCAAACCGGTGGCGCTCGGCGTATTCAACATTGAGATTTCCAGCTTTGAGGCACTGCGCCTTCCTCTGCTGCAAGCGGCACTGCATAACTTCGAAGCCGCCGAAGCCGAATCGGACGCTTTCCATCATACCTCCGGGTTTATCGGCCAGGACTCACAAGGCGGGCAGGCTGCTATCAACACCCCATTAAGCGTGGCGCAGTTCATTGGGCTGTGCCGCTCGTTGGATATTGGCGCGAAATATCAGGCGTACCTGAAAGCGTTTTTCTATCCGGACGATGCCCAGGCGCTGGCAACGCTGCGCTCGACCTTCACGAACGCACAAAAAGGAGCCCTGGGTGCCGCCGCTCAGTTGGCGCTGCTGAACAAAGACATTGAGCAGGCCGACTACCGCATGATTCGATCCGTCATCGACGGTGAGGTCGCCCCCCGGATTGGCGGTAAGCCGGTCTGGTTTCGCGACCTCGCGTTGATGAACCACCGCATGACCGGCTGCATCGTGTTTGTTATCTGCGAGAAATACCGCTACAGCGACGAGCTGATTCTCTACATTCCCAACGACCCCTTCGCGCCGCTCAAACGCCACACTTGGACCAGCCTGCAGACACGGTTCAAACAGCGCTTTACCACGCGTGACGTACCCGAGCCTGGGAATGGCCGTCCCAGCGTTTACCAGCGTTTTTTCAGCCAGTTCGTTGCCTATGCCGACCGGCCGGATTACTTCAGCCAGTTCACCCAGGACGCGTCAGGTACGGTCATTGATGACGTGCTGGCGCCCTTTGCCGCCTTGCTTAAGCAAATAAGCGAGGGCACCAACCCGTTCAGGCTGTTCACCGAGATCAAGGGGGCTCCACCCATGCGGGCAACCCCTCAAGTGCCCAATGACGATCCCTATCTGGCCCCCGCCGCCCGGTCGCGCCCCGGTCACGGTATGTGGCCGGAAAACATCGATCTATGGGGTTACCTGTTCGACCGTCATCGCGAACAACTGATCGCTGACGCGCGCAGCCATGCTGTTCCGACGGCCGATGTGGATGCCCGGGTGCGTTCGGAGAAGTTCGCTCGCCTGCTCAATATCGGCATGCTGGTGTTCAATGCGGTGGCGATGCTAGTGCCCGTGCTGGGCGAAGCGATGATGGTGGTGATGGCGGGCCAGTTGCTGTACGAAACCTTCGACGGCGCCATTGAGTGGGGCGAAGACAACCGCAGGGCCGCCAAGGCACACTTACTCGATGTAGCAGAAAATATCGCCCTGCTTGCGGTCATGGCGGGGGCGGGCAAGGGCCTTGCCAAGCTGGCGGCGGTCAAGCCAGAGCCTGTGATCGAAGCGCTGGAACCCGTGGTGTCGGCAGACGGTAAAGCGCGGTTATGGAGGCCCGACCTCAGCGCTTATGAAAGCCCCGTCACGCTGCCTGAAGGCGCCCGGCCCAATGCCTTGGGGCAATTCCAGGTCAACGGCAAAACCTATATTCGCCAGGCCGGCAAAGTCTATGAACAAACCTTTGACGAAGCGGCGCAGCGCTGGCGTATCCAGCACCCTACCGATGGCCGCGCGTATGCGCCGCCTCTCAGTCACAACCGTGCCGGTGCCTGGCGACACACACTTGAGCGTCCGCAAACCTGGGACCGTCTCACTTTGTTACGGCGCATGGGGCACGTCACTGAGGCTTTTAACGACGAGCAATTGTTAAGCATCGCCGACATCAGCGGTATCGGTGATGCGCAATTGCGCAAGATGCACCTGGACAACGCGCCGCCGCCAGCGGCCCTTGCAGACACCCTGCGCCTGTTCGAAGCGGATCAGGGGGTGACGCGGGTGATCGAACAGGTCGAGACCGGCCAGGCCGTGGACGAGCATTACCTCTACGTGTTGCCCCTGGTGACCGAGATGCCGCGCTGGCCCCTGGGCCGTGTGCTGCAAGTGTTCGACGGGCCGCAACTGTCAGGGGCGTCGATCACGTATGGCGCTGAGCGGCTCTATCCGGGAGCGCCGTATAAACCGCCCATCCGCATCACCCGTGCGGACGTGCTGGGCAGCCAATTGCCGGATCGGATCCTGGCAGCGCTGGATGAATCCGAAGTCACCCAACTGTTGGGCGGCGAGCCGGCCCGGGTGAGGGAAAATCGAGTCCAGGAATTCAGAAAGCAGATCGTCGACCATGCGCGCACCCGTCAGCCGGCGTTGTTTGAAAGTCTTTGTCGGGGCAATGCCAGCAAAGACCCGCTGGTGACAAAGCTGCAGCGGTTGTATCCAGGGCTTGGCGAGTCAGGTGCCGAGGCGGTGCTGGCCGACGCTGACGCGCAGCAACTGGCTGACCTGCGTGCTACCGGTCGCGTACCGCTGCGCCTGCAAGAGCAGGCACGCTGGTACGTGCAGCAGAATCAGCTGGGGCATGCCATTGCCGGTTTACATATGGAAAATCTGGCCTCAGCCGCCAGCAAACGCTTGGCCCTGCACACCCTCGCCAGGCTGCCGGGTTGGTCCGACGCTGTGCGTCTGGAGCTGCGTGAGGAGCACATTGGTGGCCGTTTGCTGGAGGCTATCGGCAGCGACTCCGCTACCCAGCGCAAATATGTGGTCAAGAGTGGCCCGATGTTCCAGGCATTCAACGAGCGTGGCGAGGCACTCAACAGCCTGCCGCGCCAGGGTGACAACTTTTACGCATCGATCATGCACGCGTTGCCCGATGGTTCACGCCAGGCCCTCGGTGTTCCACAGGTGGCGCAGAGCGCGCAATTGCGTCGGGCAATCATTGACCAGGCGGTACGCCAGCGGCCCGAATCCCGAGCCATTGTCGACGGCGGTACGAGGAAAAACCGCTGGTTCAAGCCACCGCAACGCATTTCTGCACAGTTGATCGGTTACCCCGCCAGTGGCGGTGGCCAATTGCACGCACCTCTGCTGGGAAGCCGGGTGCGTGACGTTTACCCGCAACTCACCGACGGTCAGGTCAATGGTTTTATCTTTCAGCGGATGGTGGCCGGTGACAGCGAGCAGCAAATTTTCAATCTGCTTGGCAATCGCCTGCGCGAGTGGCAAAACCTTGAGGGAGTCCTTGATCAGTGGGTGGCTGAACAGGCGCCTCAGCCGCGTGGTGAAGTGTTTGCCGAAAGGAATGGGCGACGGCAAGCGGCACAGGCCATCAAAGACTGCTGGAGGGCGTCGCCCCTGGCGGAATTGCCACGCTTTGGGGACCTGAATCTGTTCCTGGACGAGCCACTACCGTCCCTGGATGCGGACTTTTCCCACGTGCGCAGCCTGAGTATCGGTGGACGCGGCGTCAGCGACACCAATATCGAGCAGGTGCTCGGGTATTTCGCTGAGGTGCAGAAGCTGACAGTCATCGTCACCCACCCGCAGTTGCGCACCGTGCCTGCGGCGCTTGCCAGGGTGCCGCAGGTGTCACGGCTGCATATCGCTTCGAACTTCGCCTTCGACGCCGAGCAAACTGCACGGTTCTCAACGCTCACCGGGCTGACTGAGCTGCACTTGGATGGCGCCGTGCCCCCTGGGCATGTATTGGATGTCAGCCAGATGCAGCAACTGCGCGATTTGAAGATAAGCCGAAGCTATCAGGCAGGACTGCCCACCGGGGTTCTGGACCTGCCGCTGCTGGAGCGTCTGGACCTCAAAGGTACCGCCATCAGCCGTTTGCCAGCGCGTCTATACGAACCGGGGCACGAGCGCCTGTGGTCAGGCTTGTCCCTGGACTGGTCATGCTTTGCGCGGGAAGACTTCCGCCAAGCCTATGACTATGTCCGCAGTCAGCCTATGCATCTGCTGGACCAGGAAGAAATGGTCAGTGGCTATTGCAAGGGTCAGTTGCAGCGCCTGGCCCGACTGGACAGCAGTGGTGCTTATTTCCCGCCGGCGCCTGGCCAGGTCGGAGAGTTGCAGCCGCTGTTCCTCCAGCTTTGGCCCGATGCCCCGGCGCGCTGGTCGGCTATTGAGGCGTTGACGGCGCAGCACGATCTTTTGGTGCAACCCCTGGAAGCCTGGGTTACCAACGGCGTATCCATGGAAGTCATACAGCGCAATAACATGGCAGGCGGTCTCAAACGCAGTTGGTACCAGGGTTTGCTCAAGCGCTATGGCGCGCTGCAGTATTCGGCAGACTTGGAGTTGCCCCGCGTGCGAATCAGCGAGTTTCCCCCGATGCCTCAACAGGGTTTCGAGCATGTGCAATCGCTGAACTTCAAAGGTGCCCGTTTGCCCGCGCAGACGCTGCCGGGTTTTGTGAGTGGTTTCAGCGGCCTGCGCGCTCTGAACCTGGGGGATTGCAGCCTCGCCGACCTGCCCTTGGGTACAGGTGATTGGGCGAGGCTGGAACATCTGGACCTGAGCCACAATCCGCTTGAAGGCCTGGATGTCGGCGCGATGGTCCACCTGCGTACGCTGGGGTTGAGTCACACCAGCCTGTCGGCTTGGCCATTGGGTTGGGAGAATTTGCCTGCACTGGAATGGCTAGATTTGCGCGGCAGCTACATCACCCAAGTGCCGCAGGGGGTGCTGGCTGATGACGCGGCCGTCCTGAGCACCAACCTGCTTGGCACACCGCTGACCGAGGCGGCCAGCTCGCACTGGGCTGCGGCCATGCAGCGGGTGGAACTGAACCAGGGGCTGTCGGCAGGCACCCTGGAGCGTTTTGGCCTGAAGCCCGTTCCCGAGCGGTTTCCACCTCAGGAAACCGGCCGTTCGTTGACCCATCACTTATTGCCCTTGCCCGCTCCGGAAGCGGCGAACAGCCCGCCGCAGCAACGCGTGTTGCGCCTATGGCCTGAGCTTCAGGCTGACGAGCTGCAGCGCTGGGCCACACGGATGGCCGACGAAGGGGTGAGCGAGCAACAGTTGCATACCCGGCTCGATGGGTGGAGTGGCCAGTTCGAGGCACTGGTGCGCCAGCTCAATGGCTGGCTGTTCACCCGTGAAGCCCGTGGTTCAACGTGGACGGTGAGCGCCCAGATCCGCCGGCAGGCGGCTCTGCGGATCGTTGACGCCTGGCGCGAGGGACTGCGCGTGCGCGCTGTCGAACCGCTACGAAGCCTTGAACTGGAAGGCTTGCAATTGGGCGATCTGCCCCGGCTTCCCGACGCATTCGAGCACATTGAAACCTTGAACGCCGCGGGTGTGTTGCTTTCCGAGACTGGCTCCGAAGGTTTCTTCGAAGCGTTTCCCCATGTTCGCACGCTAGTGCTCAATAACAATGCGTTGAGCGAACTGCCCCGTGGGATTGCAGGCATGGCGCACCTGGAACGCCTGGAGCTGGCGGGGAACCTGCTCGCCGAGGGTGACGGGTTGTGTGCCACCCTGGCGCGATACCCCAACCTGCAGTGGCTGGACGTGAGCCAGAATCAGCTGGACGTTTTCAGCGTCGACGGTCTGCCACGCCTGCAAACCCTGCATATCAGCAGCAACCGCTTGGAGGACTGGCCCGACGCAGTGTTGCAGTCGAGCGCCCTGCGTACCCTGGACCTGCGCAACAACAACATCGAGTCCATACCCGCCGAGGCCCTCGACGGAACTCATGATCAATTGATGGAGGGCGTCGACCTGTCCGACAACATTGAATTGTCACGCGACAGCCTGGAGCGCTTACAGGGGTACGCTGCTGATACGGAGCGTTCCGTGGCTCTAGGACTGAGCCGTCGTGAGATCGAAGAGTTGTTGGACGACAACCCGCAAAGTGACGGCGAGACAGTGGAATCCGATGAGGAACTGCCCGAACCGCCGCCGGTGGACGAACAGGTGGGTGGTTGGTTGGGTAGCGTGCCGGTCGATGAGCAGAATCTGCGTCGTGAACGGTGGGCGCAATTGCTGAGCGAACCGGGTAATGCGGCCTTCTTCCACCTGCTCGAACGCTTGCAAGACACCGAGGAGTACCGACTGGCGCGTGCCGATCTGACTCACCGGGTCTGGAGGGTGATGGACGCCGTCAACGATGATGCCGAGTTGCGCGGCACCGTGTTTGCCATGTCCAGCACCCACGGCACCTGCGTTGACGGGCGCATGCTCACCTTCAGCAACCTGGAGATCAAGGTTTTCGAGCATGATGCCTTACAACGCATCGACCCCACGCGCTTGGATCAGAAAGGCCCGGCCCTGTTGAAGTTGGCGCGTCAGTTATTCCGCCTCGACAAGGTTGAAGCCTTGGCCAACCAGGAAGCCAGCCCGGGCATGGACGCGGCCGAAGTGCGCCTGGAGTATCGTATCGGCCTGCGTGATGCGCTGGACTTGCCAGGGCAGCCGACATACATGAGGTTCGGCAGGCCCCTGCGCGGCGCGGCGCAGAGCCGGGCGCTGGAGGCCGTGCGTGCGGCGGAAAGCTCCGAGGCGTTTTATGAGTACTTGATTAACGTCGATTACTGGGCTGCTTATCTTGAGGAAAAGTACCCCGCCGAGTTCGCTGAACTGGAACGCGTCAAATCGCAAAAGCGTGAGGCGTTGGAAATCGCCCATCCGCAGATCGACCAGCAATACGCCGAAGCCGCGACCATGCTGGATATCGAGTTGTCCACGGCGCGCAATGAAAAACTGATCGCCCTGTCACGTCGGGAAGTCGCCGAGCAGTCTGCCCAGCCCGGCCCTTCCAGAGACATTGCCTGAGGCACAACAATAACTATCTAGGCTTTGACTGCGGGGGGCATCCGATAGGCTGGTTTTTTCAGTCAAGCGGAGTCCCCCATGTCAGAAAACCCTGTGCCCGTTTCCTCTCCCGAAGGAACGTTAAACGTTGACCCTCGAGGTGTTCACTACGACTTTCTCAAGTCGCGCATACCCCGCTGGTTCATGCAGGCTGCACCTGATCGCCAGCGGGCTTTGGCCGATCACCCATTGAGCTTGCCCGCGTGGTATTCCACGGCGCCTGCTGTCGCCAGGCAGGCGCTGGCGGGCGGGCAGACCCGGTTCCAGGAGCGGCTCAACGAGGTCGATGCCTGGTTTGGCCGCATCGAAGCCATTGCGGCATTCGCCGAGCCCAGGCTCAAGGCGGCCATCAAGCAACAATTCAACCTCGATCTGGATGTGCGCAATGTGTATTTTGCGCGCAAATACGGCTTCCAGAAGCGAGATGACCTGTATGGCTTTTTTGTGTTTGACGTTAGCCGTGATTCCGCCCTCGATTACCGCTATCGAGGGGTAACGTTGCTGGAGGCGGCCCTGGCCAATTTCACGCCGCAGGAAGAAGAGCCTATTTCCTGTGATGATTGCCAGATCATCACCCACTGGGGCGACTTCGACGGTGATGTCATCCCCTCGTTTGCCGTGCTGGCCGAGTACGCCGTGCCCATCACGCCTCACGCCTTTGCCAAGCTGTGCCGCACACTGGATCTTGGGGCGCTCTACCAGGCGCATATAAAAGCTGTCGTGCAGCCGGAAAATACCTCGGAAAAAACCAGGCTTGAACAGCAGCTTGAACAGTTCCTGTGCGAACAGTTCGGGCTGTGCCTGGAGGTGGCCCACATGCAGGGCGCCATCAGTGTGTCGG
Source organism: Pseudomonas sp. GW821-FHT09A09 (assembly GCF_059418405.1). Taxonomy (NCBI): domain Bacteria; kingdom Pseudomonadati; phylum Pseudomonadota; class Gammaproteobacteria; order Pseudomonadales; family Pseudomonadaceae; genus Pseudomonas; species Pseudomonas sp. GW821-FHT09A09. The sequence continues at coordinate 7,863 of NZ_JBWKPU010000018.1, read as the reverse complement.
CTTACCCAATGCTGGCCAGGATACTCGCCGGGCAGCCAGGTACGTGGGGCGCGAACAAGCCTGTGAGCTCCGCCGCCCTGCAAGTGTTTGACAGTGTGCTGGTCGGGCCTCTGCTGATCGGACCGGAGCGCCTGGACAGTGGTACGAGCGAACGTCTGGTGGTCTACCTGCCCGATGACCCGCAACAACCGCTCAAGGAATACGCCAACAGCGGCGAGTTCATGGCGGACCTGCGAGCACGTTTGCACAGCGCCAGTTATCGACGCTTTTTCAGCCGATATATCCCTGCCCGCGAGCAGGGTCTGTTTTTCCAGCGTTTCGATACGCTGTATCAGCCCGCCGGTGAGAAAAAAACCAACCAGGACTATCCGCTCAGAGGGCACCTGCCGCGCCTGCCCATGAACGAAGTCGCGATCACCGGAGCACTGTGGGAACGCGTGCGCCAGGCCTATGTGCGCAAGCAGTTTGCCGATGCCGCCGCGGTGGCTGTGCCGACCGGGGTAGAAGACCAGGTTGCACGTATGGCGCGGCTGGACAGCTACCTGGAGGCCGTAGTGAACGTGCTTAACCTGGCAGCCTTCGTAGTGCCCGGGCTTGGTCCCATCATGCTGACGGTGGGGGCTGCGCAGATGATGTCGGATGTTTTCGAAGGGGTGCATGCCTATGAGCAAGGCGATCTCGAGGGCATGTGGGCACATTTCTCGTCGGTGGCACTCAATACGGCGTTCATCGCCGCTGGCGCCAGCGTATTGCCGCACATCCAGCTAAGCGGCGCGGTCGATCATTTGAAACGTGTGACATTGGCCTCAGGCGAGCAACGTCTCTGGAACCCGGACCTTACAGCCTATGAGTCGGTGAATGGGAAGCCGCAAACCCAACCAGATGCCCACGGCCTGTATGTCGACAACGACGCCACGACCCTGACGATTCAGGATCGTTACTACCGCGTCGAAGCGGACCCGGACAGCGGCGCTTATCGCATCAGCCATCCGAGCCGTCCCGATGCCTACCAGCCGCGCGTGAGGCATAACGGTCAGGGCGCCTGGTTACACGAAGCCGATTGGCCCCAGACCTGGAGCGGTACACAGTTGATGCGGCGCCTGGGTCCGGTCACGGATGGCTTTACCGACAGCGAGCTGGAACAGATTCGCCAGGTCAGCGGTGTCGAAGAGTCACAATTGCGCCGCATGCACACCGAGGGCGAGCCGACACCTGCCGTACTGCTCGATACCGCACACCGGTTTCGCGCCTATGGCGACGCCATCAAAGTCAGCCAGCAGATACACGCCGGCACCCCATCCGATGAGCTGTGCGGGTTTGGCGCCGCGCTGAGTGTTGAGCTGCCTGGCTGGCCGGCGGGCAAGGCCATTGAGGTGCAGGGCGATGTAGAAGGCGCCCCCCTGCGTTATGGCGTCGCGACGCCAGCTGATGACGTGGTGCGTATCCGGCGCAGTGAGTTGATTCAGGGCCAACTGCCTGCTCGTATCGTCGACAGCCTGACCTCAGAGCAACTCCAGCAGATCCTGGGCCAGCACCTGCCTGCCACAAAACCCCAGCGTGCTCTGTTACTGGCCCAGCGCTTGAGTACCCATGGGATAAAAAATCGCGCAAGACTGTTTCAGAGTATCTATAGCGAGCGACTGCCTGCGGGTAATCCGGCGGTGCGCCTCATGCAGCGAGACTTTAAGCATTTGCCAACCTTGATGGTGCAGGAACTGTTGGACAGTGCGTCTGCCGACGAATTGGCGATGGTCAATAGCCGCAATCGCATTCCCCTGCGGCTGGCGGAGGCGGCGCGCAAACTCCAGGCCCGTGTGCGCCTGGCGCATGCCTACGAAGGCCTTTACCTGCGCGACCTGGCCAACGCCGATACCGAAGCGCTGGTACTCAATACCTTGGAGAAATTGCCGGGCTGGCATAACGCTCTACGCCTGGAAGTGCGCGACGCTTCATTCAGTGGAACGCTGCGTGCCGAGTTTGGCCCCACTGGCGCTGACAGCCGTAAGGTGCTGGTACGGATGGGCGATGGGCGCTACCAGCCCTTCGATGAGCAGGGCCAGGAGCTGCATGGCATCAATGGCTTATACGGTGCGCTGCAACGCGCGCTGCCCGACAGCCACCGCAAGGCGATCGGTCTGCCCCATGTGGGTCAGGGGGAGCAACTGGAAGGGTTGGTTATCGACAAAGCGTTGAATCGTGATCAATTGCGTCAGGTGCTGCGCATGCAGCCCGAGCGAAAACCCGCCTGGCGGCAGCCACGGCGCCTGACGGATAACCGCTTGGGCTATCCGCTCAGCGGACGGGGGGCGGGGCGCCCGGTGACCGTTCGGGAGCGTGTACGCATGCTTTACCCCACCATCAACGACCTGCAACTCACTGAATTCCTGCGGGATCAGCCTGCTACGGATGACGCTTGGCTTCGCGCCCTTGAGAACGAGTTTGAGCAACTGGACAACGCCCTCAATCGCTGGTTGGCAACCGGGCCAAGAGACGTGCCGAACCTGAGGGTTCGTCGCCAGATCCGTGATGTGATTCGAAGCGCCTGGCAAAAAAGCTGTGAGTGGGACGTGGATACCCACGACAACTATCGGGGCCAGCGTATTCGCCTGGAAAACAGACGTGTGGGCGCGCAGCTGGCCACCTTGCCGGCGTTACCGGGCAACTTCGATCATGTTTCGAGCTTGCATCTGCCGGGGTGCGGGTTGACCGACCAGAGCAATGGCTTTCTTTCATCATTCCGCGCGCTGCGCATTCTGAACCTGGAGGGTAATAACCTGACACGGTTGCCGGACGTGTGCGCAGGCATGCCTCGGTTGGAAGGGCTGGACCTCTCCGATAACCGGATCGTATTGACCGAACAGACCGCCTCGCACATTCGCGGGATGCACCGGCTCATTTGGGTGGCATTGGAGGGCAACCCGCTGGGGCGCTCGGTGGATATCAGCCGCATGCCTCAGCTCAAATGGCTGTACCTGGCCGGATGTGGCCTGCAGGAATGGCCGCCAGGGCTGTTTGGCGCGCCGCGGCCGCGGGACTTTTTGCTGGGTTTGAGCGGTAACCACCTCAATGCAATCCCCAACGTGGCGCCCGGCTCCGAACGTGCAAGGATCATTGCCCGAAGTGTCGTGACACGTGCTTATCTCTCACCTGAGGTATCCGAAACCCTCAACCTATATACGGAGTCTGTGGGCATGGACCCAAACCGCCGGTTCCCACCCAGGGGCACCCAGGACAGCGCGCACTGGATGAGCGGCATGCCCCAGCAGAACTGGATGAACAAACAACCGGTGTGGGATGACCTTGAAGAGGCGCCAGGCAGCGAGCCGTTTTTTGATGAGCTTCGCAAACTGAGCGAGCACTTGAGCGAGCGCAGCGAGGCCTACAGGGACGACTTGACAGCCAAGGTCTGGCGCATGCTTGAGGCCATGGCGCGCGACAGTGCGTTGCGCGAGCGTTTGTTCGAGATGGCGCTGGCGCCCACCACCTGTGTGGATGCGGGCGCGCAGCTGTTCAATGCCATGGGGGTCGAGGTGTTGCTGCATGAAGCACTGGGGCTAACCGACCCGGGACTGATGCGCCTTGAACTGCTGGACCTCGCCAAAGGCAAGGCGCGCCTCGACGAGCTGGGGCGCATCGCCCATGCGCGGGTAGCCGAGTTGCTGGCTAACGGCCGTCACTTCCCTGAGTACGACAGCGACGACGGCTTGATCCAGAGCTCCGACGCCGAAGGCAACCCGGTTGCCAGCATTGACGAGGTGGAAATTCACCTGGCATACGTCACGCGCCTGGCGGATCGCCTGGACCTGCCCTGGCAGTCGGCCATGTTTTACAACGAGCCTGATGTCACCCCTGCCATGATCGAGCAGGCCTACACCCGTGTCCGCGAGCTGGAGAGCGGCGACCTGTTGCGCGATGGCATCATCGAGCAGCCGTTCTGGGCTGATTACGTGCAAACAACCTTCGCGGCAGACTTCGCACCGGTCAGCGCGAAGAGCGAAGCCTTGATCAACCTGTATACCGCCCAGCAGGAATGGCTCGACGATGACTCGATATCCGCAGAGCGCAAGGATGAACTGCGCAAGATTATCGATGCGTCGGCGCAGGTGTTGGGTAAGTCGGCGTCGCAGGTCAGTCCGGGCCAGGTGATGAGCGACGACGAATACTATGCCGAGATGGCACGCCTGGGCGATGAGCGCAAAAACGTCCTGCGTACCTTGACCGACCGGATCATGGGCCGTGCGTCTTAGAACAGGAAATACCGCTGGGCCATCGGCAGCACCTCCGCCGGTTCGCACCACAGCAATACGCCATCGGCCTTGACCTGATAGGTCTGCGGGTCAACCTCGATCTCCGGCAGGTAGTCGTTGTGGATCAAGTCGGTTTTCTGCACTTCGCGGCAACCCTTGACCACCGCGATCTGCTTCTTCAAACCCAGGGCTTGCGGCACGCCTGCCGCCTGCGCTGCCTGGCTGATAAAGGTCAGGCTGGTGGCGTGCAGCGAACTGCCGAAGCTGGCGAACATCGGGCGGTAGTGCACCGGTTGCGGCGTGGGGATGGAGCCGTTGATGTCGCCCATCAGGCTGGAGGCAATCGCGCCGCCCTTGAGAATCAGGGTCGGCTTGATGCCGAAGAACGCCGGGCGCCACAGCACCAGGTCGGCCCATTTGCCCACCTCGATGGACCCCACGATATGACTCACCCCATGGGTGATCGCCGGGTTGATGGTGTACTTGGCGATGTAGCGTTTGGCGCGGAAGTTGTCGTTGCCAGGGCCGTCGCCAGGCAGCGGGCCGCGCTGTTTCTTCATCTTGTCGGCGGTCTGCCAGGTGCGGGTGATCACCTCGCCGACGCGGCCCATGGCCTGGCTGTCGGAGCTGATCATCGAGAACGCGCCGAGGTCGTGCAGGATGTCTTCGGCGGCAATGGTTTCGCGGCGGATGCGGCTTTCGGCGAAGGCCACGTCCTCGGCAATGCTCGGGTCCAGGTGATGGCAGACCATCAGCATGTCCAGGTGTTCGTCGATGGTGTTGCGGGTGAACGGCCGCGTCGGGTTGGTGGAACTGGGCAGCACGTTGGGGAAGCCGCAAGCCTTGATGATGTCCGGCGCGTGACCGCCACCGGCCCCTTCGGTGTGGTAGGTGTGGATAGTGCGGCCCTTGAGGGCGGCCAAGGTGGTTTCGACGAAACCCGACTCGTTGAGGGTGTCACTGTGGATCGCCACCTGCACGTCGTATTCGTCGGCGACGCTCAGGCAGTTGTCGATGCTGGCGGGCGTAGTGCCCCAGTCTTCGTGCAGCTTCAAACCGATTGCGCCGGCCTTGACCTGCTCGATCAACGGTTCCGACAAACTGGCGTTGCCCTTGCCGGTGAAACCGATGTTCATGGGGAACGAATCGCTGGCCTGGAGCATGCGCGCCAGGTGCCATGGGCCGGAGGTGCAAGTGGTGGCGTTGGTGCCCGTGGCCGGGCCGGTGCCACCGCCGATCATGGTGGTCACGCCGCTGGTCAGCGCCTCTTCGATCTGCTGCGGGCAGATGAAGTGCACGTGGGTGTCGATGCCGCCGGCGGTGAGGATCATGCCTTCGCCGGCAATCACTTCGGTGCTGGCGCCGATGGCGATGGTCACGCCGGGCTGCACATCCGGGTTGCCGGCTTTGCCGATGGCGTGGATGCGGCCGTTCTTGAGGCCGACGTCGGCCTTGACGATGCCCCAGTGGTCGATGATCAGTGCGTTGGTGATCAGCGTGTCGACCACTTCATGGGCGAGCAACTGGCTCTGGCCCTGGCCGTCGCGGATGACTTTGCCGCCGCCGAATTTCACTTCTTCGCCGTAGATCGTGAAGTCTTTTTCCACTTCGACGAACAGCTCGGTGTCGGCCAGGCGGACCTTGTCACCGACGGTGGGGCCGTACATGTCGGCGTAGGCTTGTTTTGAAATTTTCATGGGCTTGCCTTGGAATTCAAGTGAATGTGAGAACGCTCGCGGGCTCGCTTTCGCCGGCAAACCGGCTTCCCCCAGGGAGCCCACACACATTTAGGAGCCGGCTTGCCGGCGATAGGGCCCTACAGGTCGCCCATGACTCGGCCGGCAAACCCGAACACCCGGCGCCCACCGCTCAAATCGACCAACTCCACCTCCCGGCTCTGCCCCGGCTCAAACCGCACCGCCGTCCCCGCAGGAATGTTCAGGCGCATGCCGCGGCTGGCCGCACGATCAAACGTCAGCGCGTCGTTGGTCTCGAAAAAATGATAATGCGAGCCCACCTGGATCGGTCGGTCGCCACTGTTGGCCACGCTCAGGCTGAGAGTGCGGCGGCCCGCATTGAGCTCGATCTCGCCAGGCTGGATCAGGTATTCACCAGGAATCATGAAGGTTGCCCCAAGGTCTTGAAGTAGATTGCGGTTGGGTGTGAACGCCCGTCCGGGCTTTGGCAGTAGTCGGGCAACTCACCGAGTTTGGTGTAGCGCAGCGACTGGTAGAAGGCTTCGGCCGGCGAGCCGGCTTCGGTGTCCAGGTACAGCAAGCCGCGCTTGTGCTGGCGCGCGGCAAGTTCCAGTGTGTTCATCAATTGCTGGCCCAGGCCATGGCGGCGCGCCAGGCTGTGCACCATCAGTTTTTGCACTTCGGCGCGGTTCAATCCGTTGGCTTTCTGGCACAGCGCCAACTGCACGCTGGCGATCACTTGTTCATCGCGCACCACCACCCACAGCAGCAGGCTGGCGTCTTGCAGTTGGGTGTGCACGCCGGTGAAGTAATCGCGGGCCTGGGCCTCATCAATGTCGGCCATGAAACCCACCGAGGCGCCATGCTTTACCGCGTCCAGCAACAGCTCAATCAAGCCCAGGCGGTAGTGGGCAAAACTTTCAGCATTGACTCGACGCAGTTGCGCAGCACTCATCGACGTCACTCCTTGGGCGGTTGTGCGCCCGGGTTCAAGGTCAGTTGCATGAAGGTCAGGTCCAGCCAGCGGCCGAACTTGATGCCCACTTGGGGCATTTGTCCGGTGGTGATAAAACCCTGGCGCTCGTGCAGGCGGATCGAGGCCTGGTTGCCGCTTTCGATGGCGGCGACCATCACGTGTTTGCCGCAAGCCCTGGCGCGTTCGATCAGGGCTTCCATCAGGCGCGGGCCGAGGCCCTTGCCGCGCTGGTCGTTGCGCACGTACACCGAGTGTTCGACGCTGTAGCGGAAACCTTCAAACGGGCGCCAGTCGCCAAACGACGCGTAGCCAGTCACTTCATCGTTTTCGATGGCGACCAGAATCGGGTAAGCCTGGGCCTGGCGCGCGGTGAACCACGCCTGGCGGTTGGCGAGGTCCACCGGTTGCTCGTTCCAGATCGCGGTGGTGTTGAGCACCGCGTCGTTGTAGATGTCGCGGATCTGCGCCAGGTCCTGCTCGGTTGCATCACGAATCATGCTCGCACCTCAGGCGATCGGCTGGTGGACGGTGACCAGCTTGGTGCCGTCGGGAAAGGTGGCTTCCACCTGGATGTCCGGGATCATTTCCGGGATGCCTTCCATCACTTGCTCGCGGGTCAGCAAGGTGGTGCCAAAGTGCATCAGGTCAGCCACGGTGCGACCGTCGCGGGCGCCTTCCATCAAGGCGGCGGAGATGTAGGCGATGGTTTCCGGGTAGTTGAGCTTCACACCCCGCGCGAGGCGGCGTTCGGCGACGAGGCCGGCGGTGAAGATCAGCAGCTTGTCTTTTTCCCGTGGGGTCAAATCCATGGTTCAAGATCCTTCATAAAAAAACATTCACGAATACACCGCAGCCCTCTGTAGGAGCCGGGGGGGGGGGGGGGGGGGGGGGGGGGGGGGGGGGGGGGGGGGGGGGGGGGGGGGGGGGGGGGGGGGGGGGGGGG